>CAZSSS010000454.1:0-1938 GCA_964609255.1 uncultured Rhodobacterales bacterium | reverse complement strand
TGGCTTTTGACATTTGCCCAATCGCATAGCCTCGCGTGTTTGTGATATTTTCCATGTCAAAAACCCTTGCATCTGTAGTTACTCCAGATCGTATATATCGATTGAACCGGAAAATTGCGAGCCTTCAAATGAACAATACCACTGAATTTCTGGACACTCCCGAACCCGCCAGCACGCGAAATACCAAACTTATCGCGGTGGGCGGTATTTTGGGCGCCATTGCGGCCTCAACCTGTTGTATTGTGCCGCTTTTGCTGTTCAGCCTTGGGATTTCGGGCGCGTGGATTGGCAATTTGACCGCGCTGGAACCATATAAACCAATTTTCATTGCGGTGACATTCGGGTTTCTTGGATACGGGTATTGGATGGTTTATCGCAAACCAAAAGACTGCGCAGACGGCGCGGCCTGCGCGCGCCCTTTGCCCAACCATCTGGTTAAATCTGCACTTTGGGGGTCAACCATTTTGGTTCTAATCGCCACATTCTGGAACCGGATCGCCCCGGTTGTTGCCCCCATTCTTCTTGGTCTCTGAAAGGACATATTATGAAATTTACCCGAAATATCATTGCGTTGATCGGATTTCTGATGTCATCCCCCGCTTTTGCGGCTGAACAAACCGTCACCTTATCTGTGCCGGGAATGTATTGCGCCAGCTGCCCATTTATTGTTGAGGCCGCCATGTCAGAGGTGGAGGGCGTGACGTCCGTGATCGCTGATTCCGAAACCCGCACCGCATTGGTGGTTTTTGACGATGAAATCACCTCAATTAAAGCCATAACATTTGCGTCAATGAACGCGGGTTATGAGGCAGTGTTGCTTGAGGGTGACTCCTGATTTTGCAAATTCAACGTATAATTCCCAATTGAAGGAGCTAATTTCATGGCCCAAACCCAAACCAAAATAACTTTGGCCTCAACCATCACATGCCCGTCATGCTGCCATGCAAAAGATGAAACAATGCCCACGGACGCGTGTCAGTGGTTTTATGAATGCACAAATTGCAACACCGTGTTGAAACCGCTTGCGGGTGATTGCTGTGTTTATTGCTCCTACGGCACCAACCCATGCCCGCCCATTCAAGAAGGAAAATCTTGCGGCTGACCATTCGTTGAAGATGACATGCCATCGGGCGGGCGCGCCCAGCGATGGTATGTCGCCTGTCAGCCTTGATATTCAATTTCCAGCTGTTCAATTGCTGATAGCGCAAAGGCGGTTCCATCAGAGCCGGGGAAATGCGGCTGTATTAGCACAAACTCAAACAACCGGTTTTTGTTAAGCGACCATAAGGTAGGGGGTCAAATTTGGGGAAAATAGGGCAAAAATGACCAAAGCGGCAGGGATTGCGAGGGCGACGGCGACTACGGCGATGGAATATTATGGCTGGTTTGCACGAGTTTCGCTTGGCGTTTTTGGGCTGCGTATAAGGGGCGAGAGGGGTTTGGGCGAAACCAATTGTTATAATATAAAATTTTTTCGCCCTTCAGTTACCATTAAAAAGAAGTGTGCACTTTTGTGGAACCCGCTGTGAATTGTTCTCGTCCGGTTTGAAATCGACAAACGGCATTTCAGTGTAACTCCAAATCATCAGCCTTTCCCTAGTAAGGGTGGCGTGCGCATGACGGACATGGCGCGGCAAATTTTAAAATAGATCAGCACTTGCGAAGAAATTGAAAGTGGAAGAAGTGAATGTTTGAACCTCAAAAACGCGGGTTTCTTCGTTAATGTTTCCGAGAGAATCTCTTATTGAGACGGTTGTAATGACTTCTGAAATACAGAAAATTGTAACAATCGGTGCAATGCCCACAAGAATAGACACACTCTTTCGTTTTTGAGCCGTATGGCGGAGCAAAAATAGCGAGACGACAAAGGCCCCCATTTCAGAGATCAACAATATTGGAACACGCCTCAAGCTGTCAAAAATTCAAATGTCGCCAATT
>CAZSSS010000453.1:0-1944 GCA_964609255.1 uncultured Rhodobacterales bacterium | reverse complement strand
GGTTCCAGAACCGAAACCGCCAGATCAGCAAGCGCGGGTTTAAAGCGGCCCCATTGGGCACCGGCGTAATCGGTTATCACCGCCTCAGCGGATTGGCCCGACAGCGAGGCGTAGATATTCACCAGATTGCCTGCCTCGGGGCGGTCTTTCAGGCCGTCAACCGAATCTGGTAAGGGTTCGGCGTCTGACTTGGCTTTTTTGAATTTTTTCACAATCAATTCTGCTGAGTCGGTCATGTTGATGCGGTCCATATCGGACGCCCCGGATTTGGACATCTTTTTGGTGCCATCGCGCAGACCCATGACCCGAGCGGCGGGGCCTTCGATAATGGGGTCGGTGATCGGAAAGAAATCAGGCACTTTGAAGTCATGGTTGAACTTGGCCGCGATATGACGGGTGAGTTCAACATGCTGTCTCTGGTCATCACCAACCGGCACATGTGTGGCCTTATAGGCCAGAATATCAGCGGCCATAAGCGACGGATATGCATAAAGCCCAAGGGAAACCTTTTCGGCGTTTTTACCGGCTTTTTCCTTGAATTGGGTCATGCGGTTCATCCAGCCCATGCGGGCAACACAATTGAATATCCAGCCAAGTTCGGCATGGGCCGACACCTGCGACTGATTGAAAATAATGGATTTTGAAACATCAAGACCGCTGGCAACATAGGCCGCGACCAATGCACGGGTGGCAAAGCGCAGGGCGCTCGGGTCTTGCCAGACAGTGATCGCGTGCAGATCTACGACACAATAAATTGTCTCATAATCGGCATCTTGCATGCCAACAAAGCGCTGGATAGCGCCCAGATAATTCCCCAGTGTCAGGCCACCGCTTGGCTTGATTCCGGAAAAGACGCGATGTGTATGGACAATATCACCCATGCTATTGCTCTCTTTCATTGGAGTATTAAGTGTGGTCTTATCGCGCAGCCCCAGCAAGGCGTCAATATAAGACCCTAAAAATAAGATAGTGAAAAAATGAACAAGCCATCCCCGTATTCAACACCGATATTCAACCCGATTTCAAAAGTAGTTATTTTGCTGACACTGGCAATTGTCGGCACGGAAGTTGTGCTGCAACTGGCTGAGCGCGGTATTATTGGCGGCATAAACGGGGCCACGTGGCGCATCTATTTGTTTCGGAATTTTGCCTTTCATGATCAGGTTTTTGAACATATCGTGGAAAACAGACGGTTCGAAGCTTCAACGATCTGGCCGTTTTTTACCTATCCGTTTATTCATCTTGGCATTGGCCATGTTGCGATTGGCGCGACAATCTTTCTGGCAATGGGCAAGACGATTTCCGAGGCGTTTTCAAATCTGGCTGTTATCGTGTTATTTCTGGCCTGCACCTTGGTTGGTGCCATAGTTTTTGGTATTTTTTCCGATCAGAGCTTTCCGTTACTGGGGGCTTATCCGGCGGTTTACGGGTTCATTTCCGCGTATACATGGATCGAATATAACCGCCTGAAATCAGCCGGAGAAAATGTCTGGCCCGCGTTTCAATTGATTGTCTTGCTGATGGTTATCCGTATAATTTTTGCAGTATTCTTTGGTTTGCGAAACAGTTGGACCGCAGATTTTTCCGGGCTGGTGACCGGGTTTTTGCTGTCGTTTATTCTGGCTCCGGATGGTCGAGAACGCATCAAAGGCTGGATTGCAGCGGCGCGTAATCGTTGATTATCTTTTAAGAATGGCACGAATATCTGCGGGGCGCACTGCCTGTGTTGCCAAAACTGCCAAAATGTAAACCACGCCACCACCAAGAACCAGCGCCCCCAACGCGGCGTATCTTATGGCGGGGGTTTCCAGATATTCCGCCATGCCTTGCGCCATCAAAAATAATACGGGCCCCATAATTATGCTGGCCAATATTATGCGAGGCGCGGCGCGATTAAGGCAGGCATCAAAAGCGACATTTTCAAACAAGCGACTGACACAAACA
>CAZSSS010000452.1:0-1947 GCA_964609255.1 uncultured Rhodobacterales bacterium | reverse complement strand
CACGCCCAACTATGCAATGTTTCAATTATATTTGCAATATTGACGTCATTGCAAGAAACCAATATCGCGGAAGCTGGGGCAAACTGGCCCGTTTTTCAGCATAGATTGATCCGAATTATGACAATGTCTTCCGATAACGCAAAAAGTGCGGTTCTAATGATGGGGAGCATGGCGGGTTTTGTGATCTCTGACATGTTCATGAAACTAACCG
This sequence comes from uncultured Rhodobacterales bacterium, assembly GCA_964609255.1. Classification (GTDB taxonomy): domain Bacteria; phylum Pseudomonadota; class Alphaproteobacteria; order Rhodobacterales; family Rhodobacteraceae; genus UBA3077. Next base: position 1,736 of record CAZSSS010000452.1, on the reverse strand, counting down.
GCGATGCGATGGGGTTTTTTCAGGTTATTGCGGTGCGCGGGTTGATGGTTACAGTTCTTATTTACGGGTTTGCCATCTGGCGCGGCGGGTTGTTTTATCTGCCCAGTAAAGCCGACAGTCTGGTGATCGGGCTGCGAACCTTAACCGAGATCGGGGCAACCATTTGCTTTTTGTCAGCGCTCTATCATATGCCATTGGCCAATATCACAGCGATAATGCAATCTTTGCCGTTATCCATCACCTTGGCTGCTGCGGTATTTTTGCGCGAACCGGTTGGATGGCGGCGTTATCTGGCAATTTTTGTCGGCTTTGTCGGAGTGCTTCTTATTGTGCGCCCCGGCGCTGACGGGTTTGATAATTATGCGCTTTATGCCGTCGCGGCTGTTGCATTTGTTACATTCCGAGATCTGATCACCCGTCGTTTATCCAAAGATGTGCCCTCAACATTTGTGGCCGGATTTACTGCTGGAATGGTAATGTTGATGGGGTTTGGAATGTCGCTTGGTGCTGAATGGCAGCCAATAAGCATGCTGGAAATCACCTATCTTTCCGGCTCAGCGCTGGCGTTGATGGGCGGGTATCAGTTTGCAGTAATGACCATGCGTCTGGGTGAAGTCAGCTTTGTCGCCCCCTTTCGTTATACCGCGTTAATCTGGGCGATTCCGCTCAGCTGGTTTGTTCTGAAAGATGTGCCGGATATCTGGATGCTGCTGGGCAGTTTGATTGTTGTTGCAACCGGGATTTATACATTTTTCCGCGAAAGGCAGCTCAGCAAATAAGATGCGCAAACGATCCTGACACATTACCCCGCGCCTGACCCATTGGCCCAAGATCCTGACGCAAGGAATCCGTTGCGGCAAATAAAGGCGCTGTGGCGGCCATATGGGTGATTGTCGCATAATGAAACTCATGCGCCCAAAGTTTTTGGCCTTTGAACGGGCCGTTTAATCCGGTCAGATACCGATAACCAAGCGTCAGTTTTCGTGCGGCAAAGCTGGTTGATACGGGCAACAGGCCTAACATTTCATGGGTTATACCCTCAGCATCCGTTAGGCCCTCGCCCAGAACCATAAACCCGCCGCATTCCCCGTAAACCTGCGCATCCGTCTGCCGAAGCTTGGTTTTGAAATGATGGTTTGCTGCTAATTGCCCGGCAAACAGCTCCGGATAACCGCCGGGCAAAAGCACGGCGTCAGCCCCGTGGCATGGTCCCTGATCCGCCAGCGGAGAGAAAAACGAAACCTGCGCGCCCGCATCACGCCAACCTTGCAACATATGCGGATAAGCAAATGCAAATGCTGCATCGCGTGCCACCGCAATATGTTGTCCAAACGGGGCGAGGCTGGGCATGGGGTGGGCTTTTTTGACCGGCATGGCCTGTTTTTGCAGTTTGTCCAAATCAATATGTTCAGCGATCATTTTGGCCGCTTTTTCAATGAATTGTTCCAACATCGGGTCTTCAATCGCCTGCACCAGCCCTAAATGCCGCGACGGGCGCAATAATTCCGCTGCGCGCGGGATGGCCCCAAAAACGGTAAACCCTTGGGCCTCAATTGCGCTAGTTACCATTTCACGATGCTTGGCAGAGCCAATTTTGTTCAAAATCACGCCCGCAATGCGTATGTCATCGCGAAATCCTGCCAGCCCCGTTACAATGGCCGCCGCGGTTTGCCCTTGCTTGCTGGCATCCAGCACCAGCACCACTGGCAGCTTCAACGCGGCCGCCAGATCAGCAA
>CAZSSS010000451.1:0-1955 GCA_964609255.1 uncultured Rhodobacterales bacterium | reverse complement strand
CATTTATATGCGCTCTCGTGGCTCGCTGGAGGATATGTGGAAGCACTTCCGAAAGTTCACAAAGGTGCAAGATGAAACCGGAAAATGGTTCTATTTCAGGTTCTGGGAAGCTCGCCCTCTGTATGATTATTTGCGACGAGTCCGCGATTTTGCAGAGCGGTTTCTGGTAAACAGGATACGTTTTGGTGAAGTGCAAATTCTGCTTATAAGCAATGAAAGTACTAAATTAATTTCTGCCGCATCGTCTTTGCCATCCAATATTTTGGCACCAACATTTATACTTGGTGAGGCAGATAAACGGGTCTTCAGAGATTGGGCTTTTGAAAATCGCGCGTATGCAATTTTGGAAAAACTAAAACGAACATTCCCATTGACGGCTACATCAAAAAGTGACGATGCCTATCTCAGCATAATTCAAAAATCTTTGCACCGAATGCGCGAATATGGGTTTACGCAAAAATTGCAACAAGAACGCTTGGCCACATGGGAAATATTCTACGGCGTTGAATTCGAAAAATCCGATGTATCTTTGCTTGATATTTGCCGAAAAACAGATGTATCGTCAGGAGATAAATTTGTCCTATTTTCAAAACGCATAAGTGAGATTTACCCATAATGCCGCAAGATGTAGCCTCTCCGCCAAGTGCACAAGCTTTGACAACTGCAATGGTGGCTAATTCTAGCCCTCCACGCGAGTATTATACCGACCAACCCTGCGAGGAAGGAATCGGTTGTGGTGGTGAGGGTGTTGTCTTGCCGTTTGAGGAAGGCAATGTCGCGCTGGATGAATTGTTCGGATTTACGGATGTCGAAAGCCTGCCTCTTAGCGATGAAATTCTGCCCGTTATCTTTGACGGGGCCTTGATCACAGAAGAAGGCTTGTTTGATTCTTTTGCACGCCATTACCCCGAACGCGCCGGATTCCTGCTTCAACTATTGTCAGATACAGGCGAAAAATCTCTGGGTTTGGGATACGAACTAGAATTCTTGGATGATGCTGCCCAAACAGGTCCAATGCGGCGGGAGCATGCCACATTAACTGAAGAATACAGAGAATTAGCAAGTCGCCTTAGCCAAGTGAGAGGGCAAACACGCAGTGCACTCATGATGGGGCAAAATCCAACCCAGATGGCTGAAGGGGATCGCTTGGAGGGCGAACGGATTAGTCTTAGCAACCGCATCAGACAATTGGATAATATGCTTAGTAATGTTGGGCGGTGGCAGATTAATGATGACACTAAAACAGTCAATATCTATACTACGATTAACAGTAACGTAGAGCGGGCACCATTAGCCGAATATATGCCTCTCAGCGATGACGGTATCAATCCCCTGCCTACCAACAAAGAAGGCGCCGACTGGCTATATGCCGTTATGGGAGATTGGATGACACGCAACGGCTATCCCGGGGCCGGGTCGGAGGAGGAGTTCTTTCGCAACTGGCTGACCCGCAAAGCTACTGGTGTTGCTTTGGTTGGCCTTGGGGCACTTGAAATGTTTGGAGGGGTAAGCATTGCCTTTGGTAGTGGTGGCCTTGCTGCAATTGGCGGCGTTGCCCTGACTGTTGTGGGTTTTGACGCCATGACCAGCGGCTTTGATACGCTGTGGACCCCAAACCGCCATGTGGGCGAGCGGGGGTGGATTGGTGATTTGATAAACGACACTGCCCTACATTTTGGCGGTGAAGAGGTTGCCCAGAAATTCAACCGTGGTTGGGCTGTTACGCAAATCGCAGTTGGGTTGGGCGCCCCGATTGCTATCCGTTACGCTGCCAAAAAAGCCACCCGCGTTGCCGCTTCGGGCCAAACATTACGTCCGATGGCGCGAGGGCAGCTTGATACCGCACGATTAGGGATCGTTGAAATCAAGGGCCACAAGTTCGGGCAGGGCCTGATCGGGGACTATTCGCCGCTGCCGTCGGGACGAGGGGCGATTGTGGCGCTTGGGGACGTCAA
>CAZSSS010000450.1:0-1962 GCA_964609255.1 uncultured Rhodobacterales bacterium | reverse complement strand
TTGGGTTGGCTATTTGTCAACTACGGGCGTTTATGGCGACCATAATGGCGGCTGGGTTGATGAAACTACCCCCCTGACCCCGACAACCACGCGCGGTCACCACAGGGTTAAGGCCGAAAAACAATGGCTCGGGTTGTTTTCGCACACTGCACTGCCTGTGCATATTTTTCGTCTTGCAGGTATTTATGGCCCCGACAGGGGACCATTCAGCAAAGTTAGAAACGGCACAGCTCGCTGTATAATTAAGCGAAATCAAGTGTTTAGCCGAACACATGTTGATGATATTGCGCAGGTTCTGATGGCATCTGCCTTGTCTCCGGATGCTGGGAGTATTTACAATATTTGTGATGATGACCCCGCCCCACCCCAAGATGTTATCGCCCATGCCGCAAGGCTTTTGGATATGCCAATCCCCGCTGCAGAAGATTATGACACGGCTGATATGTCGCCAATGGCGCGCAGTTTTTATGCTGAATCAAAAAGGGTTTCCAATATCAAAATCAAGGCAAAACTTGGTATATCTTTGATATATCCTGACTATAAATCCGGGCTTCGGGCGCTGTTGGCTGAGGAAAATCCGAAGACAAAATGAATCATCTCGCATTATTGGTAAAACCGCTATAAAAAAGAGCATATAATTTCTTTGGATTCGGTGCGGGGCAACATGTCATTAAGTGGTCGGTTAATAGGGACGTCTATGCTGGTATTTGGTGCCGCGTATTCTGCAACTGCGCAGGATTTTGCGCCAAGCTTTGGCAGCCAAGGGTCTGTTGGCATTATCGACATGCCAAACGCCGTGATGCAACCCGATGCCCAGACAAGCTGGTCATTTATTGGCAACGGCACAATGGGTGGCGGCACATTCGACTTTCAATTATTACCTTGGCTTGAGGTTGCCTCAAGGTCGGTATCATTGGCGGACTGGACCGCGCCGGGGGTATCCTTTGGCGATTCCGCGCTGGACATCAAATTTCAATTACTGACCGAGGGGGATTATCGCCCGGCAGTGGCGCTCGGGTTTCGCGATTTCTTGTCCAACGGCCCAACGGCCAGTGAATATCTGGTTGCAACCAAACATTTTGGCGAAAACCTGCGGGTTTCCGGTGGGGTCGGCTGGGGCCGTCTTGGCAGTAGCAACGGGTTTGGCCCTGTTTTTGGCCCTCGCCCCGTGGTTGATAATAGCCTTGGATTTGGCCATCTGTTTACCGGCGACGCGGCTTTCTTTGCCGGAGTAGAATGGCAAACGCCGATCCAGAACCTGATCTTCAAGGCTGAATATTCATCGGATGCCTATTCGGCTGAGCAGGTTTTTGGTGATTTTGAACGAAATTCCCCGTTTAATTTTGGGCTGGAATACCAGTTGGGTAATCATATCAGCCTTGGGGCCTATTATAATTACGGGTCGGAATTCGGGTTTCGCGTAACGGTATCGGGCAACCCGCACCAACCGATTACCCCGCAAGATATCGGTGTTGGGCCAGCGCCAGTAAACGCGCGCCCTGCGGATTACAGCCGCGATGTTGCTTGGGCGGCCAATTCAAATGTGCGCACCAAAATGGTTGAGGTTCTGGCTGATGCCTTGGCCGAAGACGGCATTCATATCAAAGAAGGCCGCATAAGCGGTGAGGTTCTGGAACTTTATATCGATAATGCCAGATATTCCCGCACGCCAATGGCAGTTGGCCGGTTGGCGCGGATATTGGCGGCGTCTACCCCGCCCTCGGTTGAGGTGTTTCGCTTTACGTTGATGGCGGGCGCATTGCCCACAACAACGATTGAAATCAGACGCTCCGATCTGGAGGCACAAGTAGACCGGCCAGATGCAGGCATACGCAGTTTTGAAACAAGCCAATTCAGCGATGCGCCTTTGCATATAGCTGGCGAAGGCGTTTGGACGCCCGACCTTTACCCGCGCTTTTCCTGGGGCCTTAACCCAAAAGTCCCCGTTAACCTGTTCAGCAC
>CAZSSS010000449.1:0-1963 GCA_964609255.1 uncultured Rhodobacterales bacterium | reverse complement strand
TGGCGCCATTGGCGGGCCGGGCGGGGAAACCACATCGGTTATTCTGTCGCTGGGGCTTGGCCTAACGGTTCTGGCCACAATCGGGCAGATTGACAGCAACCTGCGCAGTGCAATTTCCGCCGAAATCCCTGAACGCGCCCCGGCATTTTTTGTCCTCGACATCCGCAATGACCAGTTGGACGCCTTTCATACCCTGCTTAGCCAAGACCCTGACGTCAGCAAAATTGACTCAGCCCCGATGCTGCGCGGCATAATCACCAAAATCAACGGTCAGCCCGCCAAAGAGGTTGTCGGGGATCACTGGGTGCTGTCCGAGGACCGCGGCGTTTCCTATTTTGCCAGCCCTCCTGCGGGCAATAACGTGGTTGAAGGCAACTGGTGGCCCGCCGATTACGACGGACCCCCGTTAATGAGCTTTTCCGCAAGCGAAGCCGCCGAAATCGGCCTGAAACTGGGTGATGATATCACCGTAAACATACTGGGCCGCGACCTGACCGCCAAAATAACCAATTTCCGCGATGTTGAATTTTCCGATATGTCGATCAATTTTGTGATGATCTGGAACCCGACTGCCTTGCAAAATGCGCCGCACTCGCATTTGGCGACGGTCTATGCGGAACCAGGTGCGCAAGGCAGGTTGACGCGCGTTATGGCTGGCACATTCCCGAATATAACCGCAATTGGCGTGCGCGATGCTATCTCTCAGATCATGGTGCCGCTTGGAAAAGTTGCCAGTGCGGTCCGGTGGGGGGCGGGTGCCACGTTGCTGACCGGATTTGTGGTGCTTATTGGCGCTGCGGCGGCGGGGCAGGACCGGCGCATATTTGAAGCTGCGGTTCTAAAAACCCTTGGCGCGACCCGCCAGCGTATCTTGTTAAGCTTCGCGCTGCGTTCAATAATACTGGGGGCTGCGGCGGCTTTGGTGGCCATTGCTGCGGGGTCAATTTTTGGGTGGGCTGTGCTGACATTTGTGATGGAATCCGATTTCAGCATTCATTGGCAATCTGCCATTGGCATTGTCATTGGCGGTGCTACCGCCAGCCTTATTGCGGGACTGGTTTTTGCATGGCAACCGCTGACAACACCGCCCGCACGTATATTGCGAAACCGCGGTTAATAAGCACCATTTTGCTGCGCACGGCTGTGTGACCCGCCCAGAACAATGGCTGTCGCAGATTTATGCTTTGGGTTTTGAACCCTTTATTGAGGCAAATACGCGCCGTTCAATCCCCGCAGAAAATTGGCGAAACTTTGGGCGGTTGCCGGAAGCGTTCGGGATTGCCGGTGCAGCAAAAACCAGTGGCGGGTTATGGGCAGGCCGGGGAAATCAACCTGAACCAAACGGTTGGTCTCCAGTTCTGCGGTGACCGTATGACGCGAAAGAATCGCAACGCCCAAGCCCGCGATGACCGCTTGTTTTATGGTTTCATTTGAATCGAGATCGATGGTTTTGTAATCAGCGCCCTCAGCCAGATTATCCAAGAATCGTTCCGTCAGGATGCGCGTTCCCGAGCCGGATTCGCGCGATAAAAACGTTTGGGCCAATAATTTTTTGGTCGAAACGTCGCAGCCCTGCGCCAAAGGATGCCCCGGGCGCACCACCAAAACATGGGGGTTTTCGCCGAGCAAATCAGCCTCTACCGGCGGGTTTCTGGGCGGGCGACCCATGATTGCCAGATCAATCTTTTTGTGCTGAAGCGCATCGACAATCGCGGCGCGGTTACCCACAAACATGCTTACATCGATGTCGGGCAGCGCGATCTGTGCTTGTGCAATTATGGTCGGCGCAAAGTATTTTGCCGTGCTGACAACCCCCAGAACCACATGGCCGATCTTACCGGATTTCAGCGCATTAATTTCATGAAAACAATTGGTTAAAGAATTTTCAATTTGTTTGGTTGCGTCCATCACCGCCTGCCCGATTGCGGTAAGCTGCACCTTGCCATCCGGCCCCCGCGCCATC
>CAZSSS010000448.1:0-1969 GCA_964609255.1 uncultured Rhodobacterales bacterium | reverse complement strand
CGCCAGAGGGCTGATGCAGCATAATGCGGCTGTTAGGCAGCGTTTTGCGCATACCTTTTTCGCCACCCGCCAGCAAAAGCGCGCCCATTGACGCGGCCTGCCCGATGCATACCGTTGCAATTTTGGGCCGGACATATTGCATTGTGTCATAAATGGCCAAGCCACTGCTAACCACCCCGCCCGGTGAGTTAATATACATCGCAATATCTTTCTTGGGATTTTCAGCCTCAAGAAACAGTAATTGTGCAACAATAATAGTCGCCATCTGGTCTTCGACCTGACCGGATACAAAAATTATCCGTTCTTTTAGCAGGCGCGAGAAAATATCGTATCGCACAGACCCGCGTGCGGTTGTTTCCTCAACGCTGGGGATCACAAAACCGGTTTCATTCGTCATAGAATTCAACATTGACTTGCCTTTGCTTATTTTGCCGCAGGTATACGGACAATTGGTTTCCTAAAGGTTTAATCGCCCTTGGGCCGAGCTTCAAGGGCAACTCTCGATCTTATGAAGTGGATTTTTCACAAGACTTGTTTGCCGGAATTAAAAATCCATGTATAGTTTACCTATAAATTTTTAAAACGGTATAGTTATGTTCACAATAACAAACGATAAAAACAAGATTACCGCCAAACGAATATTGAAATTATCCAAGTCCGGCATCCTCCCGGCTGAGGATCTGCCGTGCAGCATAACCGTTGATCTTGGCATTGATCTTAACGGTGAGGGCAAGCAAATTGTCGGGAAATTCGGCAATCTTTTTAATAGCAAAACATCAAGTAAAACCAAGAAACAAGACGATCGTATTGAAAAATCACGCCGTTCGCTGGCAAAAATGCTGCATGACGGGCATTCGCAAAATAAAATCCGCCAATATGCGGATACCCAGCAAGAAGACATCGTGCGGGATTGGAACAACTTTGCCCGTATTGACCTGAAACGAGCCGCGCTGGATGCAATAGATGATTCTATCAAGGCTTTGGGCAAAAAAACCAGCGTCGTATTCAAAGATCTGAAAATTAGATACGACAATACCGAACTGAACGACCAGCGGGTTAATTTCATGACCGGTGTGCTGGATCTGGCCGGTAAAAAGGGTTCAACCGGGCGCAAAACGGCAGGGGCAATGGCCGCATTAGTGGCAACACTTGGCAGCGTTAACACCAATATGCGTGGGTATTTGGCCGCTTGGGCTGCCAATGTGAAATTGTATAAACAGGCCGCAAGTGATGCAAACATCATGCATAAAAACATTGCACAAATGGGCAAAGCCACAAAAACACTGGATGCACGGCTGGATCGGATTAAAAAAATTGAAGCCGCCACCAAATCCCGCGTTCAGGGATCATTGGCCCAAGGCGAAAAGACTGTAAAAGAACTTGAAAATGCAGCCAAAGTTGCGGTCTTGAACAAGCAGCAAAAAGTTGCATCAATGGCAAAGGCCGCCGAAAAATCATTTGCCGAAGCAAGCTCCGCAGCAAGAAAAATGGATACAAAAGGCAGCGATTCCGCCAAATTGAATGCGGTGCTGAAAGACATTCAAAAACAGCTTCAAGCAGCTGAAACAATGGCGAAAAATCAGTCGGACGCCGTGATTAAATCCGCAAAACAAGCCACAGAAATTTTTAACGATTCCAAAAAAGGTGCGCAAGCGGTGGCGATGGTTTTGAAGGAATTAAAAATTCAATCCAAGCAACTTTAGATAAAATATTCGCAGTAATTCTGTAGAATTATAAGTTGTCTATCAGGTCCAGCATATCCGCAGACATCTGGGATTCGGATATCTCAAAAACCTGCTGTTTGTTATTATGATCCAAAACAATAATCTTATACTGGATTGAATCAACGCTATTGGCGGGAATAACTGTTTTGGATAAACTTCCCAAGTTTTTCTTGCCAAACATTTCACAATACAAATTTTTCAGGCGTTCACTTTGAGTGGAAAGCAATATCTTTACTGGCTTTGAG
>CAZSSS010000447.1:0-1974 GCA_964609255.1 uncultured Rhodobacterales bacterium | reverse complement strand
TTGAGGATTGGTTAGCTGATCCGGTGGATCTGACCCGCCAAGTTGCCATCGATCTTTTGCTAAACTGGCATGTGAAAAACCAGATTATTACCGGCGACTGGCACCTGAATGGAGTGGTTATTGACGCGCGCAAAATCACCAACCCATCGCTTTTTATCTGCGGCAAAAATGACAGTATTGCGCCACTTAATTCAACATTGGCGCTGCCAAATTTGGTCACGGGCGCGCAGGTAATTCAGCCGGATACGGGTCATGTCGGGATGATCGTCGGGTCAAATGCTCCTAAATCCGTTATAAAACCAATTGCAGATTTTTTTCACACAGCATGCAAATAGTTTGCTGAAAATCTAATTGGTGACTTTTACAACCGCCCAGCTTATGCTGCACCGCAACATTATCCGAATCAATTGAGGACACTTCAATGACCAACATCGTTATTGCATCAGCCGCCCGAACACCCGTTGGCAGCTTTCTTGGCGCTTTCCAAAACACGCCGGCGCATGATTTGGGTGCCGCCGCAATCCGCGCAGTGGTTCAACGTGCCGGAATTGACCCGGCCGAAGTCTCCGAAACCATATTGGGTCAAGTTCTGACGGCGGGTCAGGGCCAAAATCCGGCGCGCCAAGCCCATATCAATGCGGGCCTTTCAAAAGATGCGTCAGCCTGGAGCATCAATCAGGTTTGTGGCTCGGGTTTGCGCACAATTGCGCTGGCGGCCCAGCAAATTATGCTTGGCGACGCCGAAATTGTGGTTGCAGGTGGTCAAGAAAGCATGAGCCTGTCGCCCCATGTCGCACATTTGCGCGGGGGGCAAAAAATGGGTGACATGCAGTTCATCGATTCGATGATCCGCGACGGGCTTTGGGATGCCTTCAACGGCTATCACATGGGCACCACAGCAGAAAATGTTGCAGAACAATGGCAGATTGACCGCGAAATGCAGGATAATTTCGCCGTTGCGTCGCAAAACAAGGCAGAGGCCGCGCAGAAGGCAGGCCGGTTTGTTGATGAAATCACCAGCTTTACTGTCAAAAACCGTCGTGGCGACATTGTTGTCGACGCGGACGAATATATTCGCCACGGCGCTACGATTGAAAATATGCAAAAACTTAGACCGGCATTCGCAAAAGATGGCACAGTCACTGCGGCCAATGCATCGGGGTTGAATGACGGCGCAGCGATGGCGCTGCTGATGAGCGCTGAAAATGCCGAAAAACGCGGCATCACCCCGCTGGCGCGCATTGTTTCACACGCAACTGTTGGACTTGACCCGTCAATCATGGGCGTTGGCCCGATTTTTGCATCAAGAAAAGCCCTGGAAAAAGCCGGCTGGAAAGTCAGCGATCTTGACCTTGTTGAAGCAAACGAGGCGTTCGCCGCACAAGCCTGCGCTGTTAACAAAGACATGGATTGGGACCCGGAAATTGTTAATGTCAATGGTGGCGCCATTGCCATTGGCCACCCAATCGGCGCATCCGGCGCACGCATATTGAATACTTTGTTGTTTGAAATGCAGCGGCGCGATGCCAAAAAAGGCTTGGCAACACTGTGTATTGGCGGTGGCATGGGCGTGGCTGTTTGCGTTGCGCGTGATTAATCAAAAAAAAGTAGGAGAGAGAAACATGTCCAGAGTAGCATTAGTAACCGGCGGAACGCGCGGCATCGGCGCGGCAATTTCAACTGCGCTGAAAGACGCAGGTTACACCGTCGCGGCCAGTTATGCGGGCAATGACCTAGCGGCGAAAAAGTTCACCGATGAAACCGGCATACCGGCATATAAATGGTCGGTCACAGATTATGATGCTTGCGTGGCAGGAATTGCGCAGGTTGAATCTGATCTCGGCCCTGTTGAGGTTCTGGTCAACAATGCGGGCATTACACGCGATGGCATGTTTCACAAACTGACCCGAGAAGCATGGAACGAAGTGATTGATACCAATTTGAACGGCGTTTTTAACATGACCCACCCGATTT
>CAZSSS010000446.1:0-1975 GCA_964609255.1 uncultured Rhodobacterales bacterium | reverse complement strand
TCCCTAATTCGACCATTGCCATCAAAGACGGGCGGTTTGCCTATTGCGGGCCGGATATGGCCAGCCTGATCGGGCCGCAAACGCAAGTAATTGACGCCAAGGGGCGGTTTGCCATTCCGGGGTTGGTGGACGGGCATATGCATATCGAAAGCGGTATGCTGACGGTGACTGAATTTTCGCGTGCGGTTATTCCCCATGGCACGACCTCAATGTTTGTGGACCCGCATGAAATTGCCAATGTGATGGGCCTTGCGGGCGTGCGGCATATGCATGACGAGGCGCTGGTGCAGCCGATCAATGTGTTTGTGCAAATGCCAAGCTGTGCGCCCTCAGCGCCGGGGCTGGAAACTACGGGGCATGAAATCTCGCCCGAAGATGTGGTTGAGGCCATGACATGGCCCAATATTATCGGGCTGGGTGAAATGATGAATTTCCCCGGAGTGATGAATGCCGACCCAAAAATGCTGGCGATTATCAAAGCCACGCAGGATGCAGGCAAAACCGTAGGCGGGCATTATGCCAGCCCTGATTTGACAGGGTTTCATGCCTATGCCGCCGGTGGGCCTGCGGATGATCATGAGGGAACCTGCGAGGCTGACGCCATTATGCGGGTGCGCCAAGGCATGCGGGCGATGCTTCGGCTGGGGTCTGCTTGGTATGATGTGGAAACGCAGATTACCGCGATTACTGAGCGCGGCCTTGATTCGCGGAATTTTATTTTATGCACGGATGACAGCCATTCCGGCACATTGGTTAATGACGGGCATATGAACCGCGTGGTGCGCCATGCGATTGCTTGCGGGGCTGACCCGCTGGTGGCGCTGCAAATGGCTACCATCAATACCGCGACGCATTTTGGGCTGGAGCGCGAAATGGGCTCAATCACGCCGGGGCGGCGCGGCGATGTTGTGCTGACCTCGGACCTGCGGGAATTGCCGATTGAAATGGTGATTGCGCGCGGAAAAGTGATTGCTGAAAATGGCGACATTCTGTGTGAGCGGCCTGAATACCACTGGCCGGACGGGGCGCGCAATTCTATCCATATGGGCAAAACCCTGACGGGGCCGGATTTTGATATTGCCGCGCCTGCGGGGCGGAATTCCGTAACGGCGCGGGTGATTGGCGTGGTTGAAAACCAAGCCCCGACCAAAGCTTTAACGGCTGATTTGCCTGTAAAAGACGGGCTTGTGGTTGGCGATCTGGCACAGGATGTTTGCCAGATTGCACTGGTTGAACGCCACCGCGCCACCGGCGAGGTTGTGAATGCTTTTGTATCGGGGTTTGGTTATGACAAACCCTGCGCCATGGCGTCCAGCGTGGCCCATGACAGCCATCATATGATTGTGATTGGCACCAACAAGGCTGATATGGCACTGGCGGCGAATTGTATTCAGGACGTGCAAGGCGGGGTTTGTGTTTTCTCGGAAGGCAAACGTTTGGCGCTGGTTAAGCTGCCCATCGGGGGGTTGATGTCGGATGCTCCGGCTGCAACGGCCGCAGCGGCAGCGGACCAGATGGTGGCGGCGATGGCGGCCTGTGGCTGCACGCTCAATAACGCTTATATGCAGCATTCATTGCTGGGGCTGGTGGTTATCCCCGAGCTCAGAATTTCCGACAAAGGCCTGATTGATGTGACCAAATTTGAAATAACCGACCTATTTATGGAGGCAAACCAATGACCAAAAACATGGCCCCCGAAGACCTGCCCGTCATCACACCGGAACCCTTGCAAACCCAGGTATACAGCAATGCGGGCCAAGCTGTGGCAGCGTTACAGGCGCTTTATAATCAGGCGTCGCAATTCTTGCGGGCGCATTTTGAGGCCGTGATGGCGGGGGAAGCTCCGCAAGGTCGATACCGTGCTTTTTACCCGCAGGTTTCCATTACCACCACCACCCATACCAAGGTTGATACGCGGCTGTCTTTTGGCCATGTTGCCGAACCGGGGCGGTTTGTGATCAATATCACCCGACCG
>CAZSSS010000445.1:0-1980 GCA_964609255.1 uncultured Rhodobacterales bacterium | reverse complement strand
ATACTGATGACACGCAAGACACACTCGTGTGGCGATTTGAACGCCAAGGCCATGAGATAAAATACGGCGCTAAACTGACGGTTCGCGAAGGTCAGGCATCGGTTTTCATCCATGAAGGCCAGATGGCTGATGTGTTCAGCCCCGGTCTTTATATGTTGGAAACCAACAACATGCCGGTCATGACCAGCCTGCAACACTGGGATCATGGTTTCAAAAGCCCGTTTAAATCGGAAATATATTTTGTTAACACCACCCGTTTTCAAAACCTGAAATGGGGCACCAAAAACCCGATCATGTGCCGTGATCCTGAATTTGGGGTTGTGCGCATTCGCGCCTTTGGCACCTATACAATCCGCGTGGCTGAGCCTGCCACGTTTATGCGTGAAATCGTTGGCACTGACGGTGAATTCACCACTGATGAAATCTCCAGCCAGATCCGTAATATTATTGTGTCACGCTTTACCAAAGCTGTGGCGGCCAGCGGTATTCCTGTGCTGGATATGGCGGCCAATATGGAGGAACTCAGTAAGATCATTGCTGAAAAGGTCTCTCCGCAACTGGCGGAATACGGTTTGGAAATGCCTTTGTTGATGATCGAAAATATTTCCCTGCCCCCCGCGGTTGAGGAAGCGATGGACAAACGCACCTCCATGGGTGTTGTTGGTGATCTGAACAAATACACCCAGTTTTCCGCCGCTGAGGCCATGACCGCCGCCGCATCCAACCCCGGTGGGTCCGGCATGGGTGACGGGCTTGGCATGGGGATGGGCATGGCGATGGCGCAAAACATGGCGGGTATGGGCGCACAAGCCCCCGCCCCTGCCGCGCCACCACCCCCCCCCGCCGAAAAGGTCTGGCATATTGCTGAAAACGGTAAAACCACTGGCCCGTTTTCAAAAGCAGCGCTGGGCCGCATGGTGTCTGATGGCAGCTTAAGCCGGGCAACAACTGTGTGGACAGCGGGCCAAGATGGCTGGACAGCCGCAGGTGATATTGACGAATTGGCGCAGCTATTTACGGTGATGCCACCGCCACCGCCGCCAGCGACCTAATGGCCGATAAAAATAAAGAAGAACACCGCTTTCCCTGCGGGGAATGCGGCTCTGACATGCGTTATGACGCGGATGCGTCGCAATTGATGTGCGACCATTGCGGCAATACCCAAGCGGTTGCCGCTGACGAAAATGCCCATTGGGAAATCACCGAGCAAGATTTTAATAAAGCCTTGCACAATGACCTTCCGGCCTCAGATATGGAAACCACGCGGGTTTCAAAATGTGAAAACTGCGGGGCACAAATTGAATTTGAGGGCGAAACCCACGCAAGCGAATGCCCGTTTTGCGCCAGCCCGATCGTGTTGGACACCGGCAGCAATAAACATATTAAGCCAAAAGGCGTGTTGCCGTTTGCGGTTGCAGAAAATTCCGCCCGCGATGCAATGTCAAAATGGCTTGGCAAAATCTGGTTTGCGCCAAGCAACCTGCAGGATTACGCCCGCAAGGGGCGCAAAATGCAAGGCATATACGTGCCCTATTGGACATATGACAGCCAAAGCGAATCTGATTATCACGGCCAGCGCGGCGACGCCTATTATGTTACGCGAACCGTTGTGGTTGATGGCAAAACCCAAACGCGGCAACAGCGGAAAATCCGCTGGCGCAGCGTCTCGGGCCATATTTCCAAGTTTTTTGACGATATTTTGATCCTTGCCTCAAAAAGCCTGCCCAAAAAATATACCGACCGCTTGGCACCGTGGGATCTGGCAAAAATGAAACCCTATGATCCCGATTTTTTGGCGGGTTATGCCGCTGAGGCTTATTCGGTGATGCTGGCGGATGGCTTTGACGAAGCGCAGGTAATAATGGAGCGCGAAATCAGGCAACTGGTGCGCCGTGACATTGGCGGCGACGAGCAACGCATATCATCGCTGAACACCCGTCTGAACAGCATTACCTATAAGCATGTCCTGTTACCTGTCTG
>CAZSSS010000444.1:0-1992 GCA_964609255.1 uncultured Rhodobacterales bacterium | reverse complement strand
CAAATTCGCCGCCCGCGCTGGCGGTTGTTCTGGCAACAATTTCGCCGCCGGAAATGATATTAACTGTTGCGTTTGGCTCTGCCTGACCAGCCACAAGGGTTGCGCCGGTTGAATCCACCCGCACAATATCAAAACTTGGAGGTTTGGTATCGGGGTTTGGTGCCGCATCTGGCGGTGATACCGCCTGAAGCATCAAGGTGGCCGCGCTGAACACCTGTGGAGACGCTGGCGACCCCGGCGACATAACGGCCTGTTCCGGCTGATCCATAAGCGCCAAAAGATCAATTTGATCTGCAATAACAGGTGAAACATCTGCCCCGGTTGTTAGGTCTTGCGTCACGTCTGACGTTCCAATTGCTGCGTCTGTGGCATTTAATGTTTCAATTAAAGTTTGCACATGTTCATTACCCGCGTTGTCTGCGGCATCCGGTGTTTTTTCTGGGGGGGCGGCTATTTCAACGCCCTCATCCTCGTCACTCAAAGATTGGATATCGGTTTGTGCAATCGCTGGCGTTTGGGGCATTTCTGCATCAACATCTTTTGGGTGTTTGGTTTGGTCATTTGCCAATTCATTTTGCAATTCGGGCCGTTCGTTCTGCGTAGCGGGGCTGTCCAACGGTTTATCTGGCCAAAAGAAAAATCCGGCAGAGCTAACCACAATTGCGCCCGCGACAAGCCAGCCAAGCACCCCTATTTGGTTTGAAGCCATCATGATATTCCCATAACATTAAATCGCCAACCGCTTGGCTTTTGATTATCGTAACCAATATTCCGCCTTTGGCAAAGAACAAAACAGGTTATTTTCGCAATGTCACAACCCACCCGATATTCAGTTTGCACATTCTGCGGATCACGCAACGGTAATAATCCCGCATTTTTAGCCGCTGCAACCGCATCAGGAACCCGTTCCTCGATTTGATCGCGCCCTTTGTGGGAAATGGGTTTGCAGCACCGGATTTTGCCGATCATTTAAGTGCGGTTCAAACCATGCCGGAGCTTCTGCAAAAGTTGCAAAAGAGCGCTTTGGGCGATGTGTGATAAATTTTATTCATAGTTTTTACAAATACTCAACGACTGCAATCCAGTAAAATATTGTTTTTTCAGCTTTTTCTTGACAAAACTGATAGCCGAGGCCATTCTCTGCCTCGAATATTTTGGTTTTGATAATGACCGTGCTTGGAACAACGCAAATGAAATTTTTTAGTTTTTTCAATACATTAGCTTCGGCAACATTGGCTGTTACCTTTTTTCCTGCCTTTGCCGCCGCGCAAACTATCGCTCCGGCTGACGTTGTTATTACGTCGGATTTGACCGTTGAAACGCCGCTTACCAGCGATGAACCAGATGCGTTCCGCGGGTTAAACGTGTTTATTGATCGCAAACTTGGTAATTGTGTCGCCTGCCATTCAAATTTTGATGTGGCCGCAATGCAATTTCTGGGGGAGATCGGGCCTAATCTGGACTGGATCGGGGATTCTTACTCGCCAGCCCAATTTCGTGCAATTCTTGTGGATTCAAAACAGATTTTTGGCCCAGGAGCAGTTATGCCCGCGTTTTACACAACGAGAGAGGGTTATCGGACACTTGACGCGTTCAAAGGTAAGACCATTTTGACAGCGCAGCAAATCGAAGATGTTGTTGCTTATTTGTCATCTTTAACCAGAACTGATAACTTTGACGGGGTTGATTAATATGATTTTTTTGCAACCTAAGAAACACGCAGCAATTCGTCTATCGGGGGACAGGATGAAAAAACCGAGTTGGAAATCAATGCTTTGGGCGTCACTTTTGGCGTTTGGCCCAAATGCAGCATTTTCCCAGAGCATAATTCTTGAGTCACTTGACGGAACAATTTCGATTTCCGGAGAGCTGATAGATTTTGACAGTGAAAACTATATCATTCGCACAGAAATTGGCGACATGAGCATTTCGGTTACTCAGGTAACCTGCGTTGGTGCAGATTGCCCTGAAATTATACCTTCATTCACGGAA
>CAZSSS010000443.1:0-1997 GCA_964609255.1 uncultured Rhodobacterales bacterium | reverse complement strand
CAATGCACAACAGATTTATGATTTTGCGCCAAACCGGCATCAATAATTCGGCATATATCCGTTGCTTGTTTGATTGTGGGCGCTGACATATCGTTAATGGCAAAATACTGATTATTTATGCCATATTCAGCCATTTGCGCGGCGTCTGGCTGCCATTCCGCTGTTAATGTTATCAGGCATTTGATGCCGGATTTACCGAGCGCCGCCAAGTCTTGCGCCAAGGGTCGGGTCAGGCCGGGCATGGCCATACCGGCCAACTGCTCGGGTAACAGCCATGTCAGGCCATCGTGATCTTTTGCATTCCCAGATTGCTGCATTTTTTGACCTTTGCGTGATATTTTCCCTAGTGCGGCAATGTTACCCCGTTTGTAAAGGCAAACAATCTGCTAGGGCAGGGGCATTCGTTTTGACGCAAGGCTGCCCCCATGAAAATTCTTGATAAGATCCCGTTGCAAACTCTGATAGTCATGACAATATTTCTGGGGCTTGTGCCCTTTAACCCGCCGCATTCGGTTGAAAAGATAACCATGTTATTTATGGGTGAGCTGACCAAGTTGATCGATATTGGTGACCTGATCTTTCATCTGGCCCCCGCCGTAATTCTGGTTTTGAAAATTATTCGCCTTAACAGGCTTCGCAAAGGCGAATAAAGCGGCTGATGCCTTGCTAAACCCTGTTGGGGTGATTAGTTTTCGGCCAAAGTTAACAATGCGCGGGGATTCCCGCATAACAACAGGGGTAATTTATGTTTGCATCACCAGCCTATGCACAGGCAGCCGGCGGCGGTTTTGGCGGCGGAATTACCGGCATCATGCCGATAATTCTAATTTTTGCGATCATGTATTTTTTGATGATCCGCCCGCAGCAAAAAAAGATGAAAGAACATAAAGCCATGGTTGCTGCGGTGCGCCGCGGGGATCAAGTGATCACCCAAGGTGGAATTATGGGTAAGGTGACCAAAGTCAAAGAAGACAGCAACGAGGTTGAGGTCGAAATTGCCGACGGCGTCAAAATTCGGGTTATCCGCCACACATTGGCTACCGTAGTTAGCAAAACCGAACCTTCTGAGTAATGTAACGCGCCCATCGCGGCGTGTTTTGTCAAGGAACTAATCCATGTTGCATTTCCCCTTGTGGAAAAAACTGGTCATTTGGGGTATTTGCGTGTTTGGTATCGTGCTGGCCATGCCCAATGCGTTTTATAAAACCGTTGAGAAATCCAATGACGCGATAATCGCCTTGGCAGAGCCGGGCGCGTCTGAAACCCCTGCATTGATTGCTGATCGTGATGCCTGGCCATCATATTTGCCGTCTGATCTGGTGAATCTCGGGCTGGATTTGCGTGGCGGTGTGCAATTGCTGGTGCGCGTTGAGGTCAGCGATGTTTATCGTGACCGACTGGATTCCATGTGGTCAGAGGTTAAGGGCATTCTGCGCAATGATGAAAACAGTGATGCGGTTGGTTCGGTGATCAATGTCACCGGCGAGGCTGACGAATTGCGGGTGCGTATCGGCAATGCCGAGGCAATGGAACGTGCCGTTGATGCGGTTAAAACCCTGACCCGTCCGGTGATTTCACTGACCGGTGCAGGGGCGCGGGATTTTGACGTTAATTTTGAAGGCGACGAAATAATCATCACCCTTTCCGATGCTGAAAAAATTGCAACGGATGATCGCACAATGTTGCAATCATTGGAGATTGTCCGGCGGCGGGTTGACGAATACGGCACCCGTGAACCCATTATCCAGCGCCAAGGTGCTGACCGGATTTTAATTCAGGTGCCGGGTATCGGATCAGCCGAAGAATTGCTGGAATTGCTGGGCAAGACCGCAAAATTGACATTTAACACCGTTATTACCCAAACCAGCGACCCGGACGCCAACCCCGGCATTGGCAATATCATTGTGCCCGATGTTGAACTGGGCGGCGGCTATTATGTGCTGGAACGCACCGCTGTGGTTAGTGGTGATCAACTGAAAGACGCGCAGCCCTCATTT
>CAZSSS010000442.1:0-2007 GCA_964609255.1 uncultured Rhodobacterales bacterium | reverse complement strand
GGTTTCCAATGAACAATTGCGTGAATTGGGATTGCGGGTCATTCCACAGGAATAACCCCGCACTATCCGCTTTTATCTGCGCTTAAAAACGTCTACACATTTCAGATGAAAAATAATGTTCTGGCTTTTGGCGTCCATCTTTTTACCGCAAGCGGCGCGGTTTTTGCATTATTTGCCATGCTTGCCGCTGGTGATCAAAATTGGTCGGTGATGTTTTTATGGTTGCTGGGTGCGTTGATTATTGACGGTATCGACGGCCCTTTGGCGCGGCTTTACAATGTGAAAAAGTATGCCGCCAACTGGGATGGCGCGCTTTTGGACCTGATCATTGACTATCTGACCTATGTTTTTATTCCCGCATATGCGCTGACCAAATCCGGTTTGCTGCCAGAATGGGAGGGCTGGATCGCCGCGATTATCATCATCATAACCGGTGTGGTCTATTTTGCTGATACCCGCATGAAAACAGCCGATTCTTCCTTTTCGGGCTTTCCGGGTTGTTGGAATATGGTGGTTCTGGTGCTTTTCGCGCTGTGGCCACCCGCTTGGGTCAGCTTGACCATAATTGCAATATTGGCGCTTGCACAGTTTTTCAGTCTCAAATTTGTGCATCCGGTGCGCACGGTGCGCTGGCGCTGGCTGTCTTTGGGTATGATGTTTGCCTGGACAGGCATTGCATTTTGGGTTGGCTGGACCAATTTTCAACCAACCCCGCTGGCCCATGCAGGCCTGCTTGTGACCAGCCTTTATTTGCTGTGTGCAGGTATTTTGCAGCAGATATTTCCAGAACCTGCTGCATGATCTTTTAGGCCAATAAAGACATGCCAAGCACGTAAATAATATAGACCATCGACAAAGACCCCATGCCAAACCCAACCAGCCGCGCATAGGGAATGCCTGTGTAATACAGCACCCCATAAAGCGCGCGCCCAAGCACATAAATCAACGCCGCCGTCTGCGCGCCACCGCTTTCGAGACCGGTAAATGCGGCAGTTGCCAGAATTGGCACCGAATAAGCGGCCGATTCCACCTGATTGTTATAAGCGTTTGAAATCCGTTTCGACAAAGGCGAAAAAGTGACAGCTTCTTTGTTGCGATTGGCCGACCATCCGTATGCAAACCCTTGTGTTGCATACATAAAGTTGACCTCAACCATTAACATAATGAAGGTAATAAGCCCGACAAAAAATAGCGCAGTTGTAAATTCGATAGCAGTTCTCCGATTGCTTGACATAACGTGATGTTGGTTTAGTATAACGCTTGTTACAATTATTGCAATACCGCTTTCGCCGCCTTGTTTGATTTGCTAAAAGGTCGTCATAAGAAGGAAAAGTAGTAGTGAAACCCGCCATTCCTGAAAATAGCGCGCGCAAAAGGTTGCTTAATGCGGGAACGGATCTGTTCTCAAAGCACGGGTTTGCCGGGGCCTCCGTGCGGGATATTTGCGCGCTGGGTGATACCGGCATCAACATGATCCACCACTATTTTGGCAATAAACAAGGGTTGTATGACCAAATCTTATCCGGCTTTTCCGAAGATGTCTGGACCGTGCCGGCCCGTATCATCAGCCACCATCCCCGCAGCAAAGACCATATGGTTTCCCTGCTGGAAATATTTATTGAAGAAACCTTTGAGGCCCTGATTGCCAATCACCAATTGTTTGAACTGGTTGTGCGGGAACGTATGGTTTTTGAAACCTTCGCCAGCTACAGCGAAAAATTATCGGCCTTTATGAAAGCCGCGCAAACCGCCGGATATATGCGCAGCTCCGCTGATCCAACCATGTTAACAGGGTTTATCCTTGATCGCGTTGGAAATCAGGTTCTGTATGCCGCATGGATCAAGGAAACCACGGGCGACAATGTGCTGACCGACAAGGCCTATCGCCAACGCTGGCTGCACAGCAATATCGACCTGATGCTAAACGGCTTTATCGCCTGACCGCGCTTAGAATTTCCAGAAATACCTCGCCAAAGCGCTCAGTTTTTTGTGGACTCATGCCGGTTA
>CAZSSS010000441.1:0-2014 GCA_964609255.1 uncultured Rhodobacterales bacterium | reverse complement strand
CAGAAGAGCGGTTCAAGATGCTCACGCCATCTGGCACCACAGGCCAGCCGGTGTCCCGCATTTCACTGGACCGGAAAACCGGAGGCTATCAAACCAAAGCCGTTGTTAAAATTATGCAGAATTTTCTGGGCAAGGCTCGCATGCCAATGCTGGTGCTTGATCACCCGTCGGTGGTGAAAGACCGCACTAATTTTTCGGCACGCGGGGCCGGCATTTTGGGCATGTCAAATTTTGGCCGCAAGCATACTTATGCGCTGAAAGACGAAACAATGGAGCCGAATTGGCCCGTGATAGAGCCATTTTTGGAAGAATTTGGCGGCGGGCCTGTGTTTTTGTTTGGCTCTACTTTTATGGCCTGGAAGTATTTTGTGCGCGCGTTGGAAGACAGCGGCCGGACCATTTCTATTCCTCAGGGGATACTGGTCCATTCGGGGGGCTGGAAAAAGCTGCTGGACGAGGCGGTGGATAGCCCGACGTTCAAGGCGCGCACGCAGGCCGCAACCGGCATTGAAAAGATCCATAATTTCTACGGTATGGTTGAACACGTCAGCTCGATTTTTGTTGAATGCGAGGAAGGCCTGATTCAGGTGCTTTCATGCTTGCCGCAAAGCTACCCCGGGCATTCATTGTTGACCGAGGATCTAGGAACCCTGTTCGGCACCGATGATTGCCCCTGTGGCCGCCATGGCCGCACCTTTAGTGCGTCTGGCCGTTTGCCCAAGGCCGAAATGCGCGGCCGTTCAAATATCTGGGAGGAGACAGTATGAGTCTTATTTTTCGCACGGTTACACCTGCCGATAAATGGAATGTCCACACATGGCGGAATGCGCCGAAGACGCGCGCTGCGATGTTAACTAACCATGAAATATCGCGCGCTGAACATGACATTTGGTGGAACAGAAAGATGGCAGACCCGACCTTTTCGATGATGCTGCTGGAAGAAGACGGTGTCGTTAAGGGCGTGCAGATATACTTTGACATCGCAGGTGATAAAACAGCGTGGTGGGCGATCTATTTTACGTCGCATGCCCCCGAGGATGTGGGAGCAATGATGAAATTCTGGAAGGCGACCGAAATTGCGGGCCTGTCTTACGCATTTGATCATCTTGGCCTAAACCGGCTGGTCATCGAAGTTTTGCGTAGCAATGCCGGCGTGCTGCGCAGGCACAAACGCTTTGGTTTTAAAACCTGCGATCCGGCTGTATCAGATAACGCGGATGATTTTGACCTTGAGGTGATGGATTATCACCGCCCCGCCTATGAGGCGATGCGCGACGGGCGCTGGGCCAACGACCTCGCTTCGATCGAGATACGGGGTTAAACCTGACGCTCACGACGCGCGAAAACTCTGACAACAAATCCATGCCATCCCATACATATATGGCCAAATTGCAAGGCCTGCCCGAATGGCACGACCCTGTCGATCCGCGCGCCAATGTCTGTGATTAAGTGTCGCCAGTCATCGCCCACGATACCAAAGCTAATAATCGTCTGACTGCGCATATCTAGAAGCGGTGCAATCTGGCTGAGCGTGTCTATCTGCGCGTCCCAAAACAGCCGAGAGCGTGGCCAAAGACCGGCGATTTGGAAAGTTGACATCGCGGGCACGCGGGCGCAACGGGAGCGCGCGGATGGTTTGCACGGTTTGGTCTCCGCCCCAAATCACCCGCAAATCACAGACCGCTGACAAGGCGGCTGTGATCAGGTCATCATGGCCATACCGCACAATCAATAGTTGATTAGCCACCGCATCATGCGCCGGGTCCGCAAAAAGTTGGTTCAGCACCTCCATCAACAGGTCAATCTGCGGCGATGGCCTTGAGGAGATCCGCACAACATTGCGGTTGCCCGTCAGGATCGCAAGCAAGGCGAAGTATAGGAAGATAGTATCCACGATGCCCGGTGCAAAATGCAGCGCACCCCCGCGTGACAAAGGGAGGTATCTACCGGCCGGGTAGCTGCATAGCTTTGCGATAAATCCAGAATGGCCCGCGGTCGCATCCAGTGCGGCAGG
>CAZSSS010000440.1:0-2017 GCA_964609255.1 uncultured Rhodobacterales bacterium | reverse complement strand
ATAAAATGCGGCGGATTTTACATCGATGCCAATCTGTTGAACATTGTTTTCCCATGTATTTCCGCCATCAAACCCCAACAGTCGCCGCAGCGGCAACTGGTCTATCAGGGGGGATGTTTCGGTGATCAAAGGATGGGGATGCAAAACCATATCCAATTCTGAATGCGCGATTCGCGCCAGACAGCGTGGCAAAACATTGCGGTCATCATCTGCGTGGATGATGCTGGTGTCATCGTGATGGATCATGAAACAAAGCGGCGACATACGATAATCTGAGGCAAGAATAGTAGGCATATTACCGGGGTAAATATTAAATTGCCCCGTCGGGGTTTTGCTGTTTGATGAAAAAACAATACCGGGTTGAACCGTCAAAAGCCCCGCCTGAATAAAAGCGTTTGATGGCAGCGCGTTTGGCGATGCAAATATAACGCAACATTGCATCCGCGCTGCGATTTGACCAAGCTGTCTGCCTTGGGTGTCCGAGGCGGCAATCTCAAATATATCGGGATTTTCGACGGGGCAGAATTGCGCTATATGTTCAGGTGTCGAGAAACCGAAAACCGGCGTTGACCCAAAATCAAGCGTGGCAAAAATGTCAAATTCCTGCTGGGTAAGCAACGGCCCGACAAGCAGGGTGGCCTTGGCATTGCTGGCGTGGGTTTTGGCGGTTTTTGCTGATTTGTGAAAATAAAGACTGTCGGGTTTTGTGTTTACTGTGGTGCCGGGCTGCCAGCCGCGCGCTTTTTCCATGACATCGGCCAATGACGCAGGTGTTGGCTCAAACATCAGGCAATTTTTGCCATCTTGCCAGCGTTCGAAATTCCCGAATGCCGCACAATCGCGCGCCAGTAAAATAGGTCGACCAGCCGATGAAATTTCAAAAGCCAATGCGCAAAGGCTTTCAAACGCGGAGCTGTGGACCGTGATACCTGAATTGATCGCGAGTTCACGTTCCGCATTTGGCAAATTCAGCTCAATTTTAATACGATTGCGCAAATGATCGGGGATTAGCAGCCATAGATTATCAATATAGCTTTGATCAAAACCATATGAAATAAGTCGAAAGTTACCTTTGAAATCTGACGGGCTTTCCAACAGCGCGATTGCGGCCCTTATAAAAAGCTCGGGCCTTTTGAAAGGCTGGAATCGCGATGTGAAAATAAAATCGGCATCAGGATCGGTTGGTGACGGTTTTTTTGAGGAAAGCGGCCAGACTGCGGGCGGAAACGCGGTTTCTACTTTTTCCAGCCATGGGTCGGGAAAATCAAAATGGGTTTTGTTAAAGGGGCCGACTGGCGGTAAATGGCTGATAATCCGGTCAGCGTTGTAAAGGCTGTATCGCTCCATTTCCAATCGAGGCGCCAGCCAGTCGCTGCGCTCATGGTAAAACGGTTCATTTGATATAATGGCCGACAATGTCGAATGAATTCGGCAAGTAATTTCGGTGTTTTCAAAGGCCAAGCCAGCCCTTTTTGCAGATAAGACCACAGCACCAAGCCCCATGTGATCTGGAATTTCGAGATGGTCAAACGGGCCGCCACTGCTGATTTCGGCCAGTAGAACCGCATCAAGAATTTGCAAACCCTTCAGAAAGGGTTCTTTCAGGGTGCGCGTGGAAATGGCGCTTTGCAAGGCTTCGATGCCTATTCGATTGGCTATGTTCTTGTCTGAATCAACGAAATGAAATGTGACATTGTCTTTAAAGAATTCGACTAATTCGTCAGTGTTTTCCGATTGTTGGCAGGTTAATACGACGTGTATTTCTGCGGTTGGTTGAACAGCGTGACTGTAAAGGAAAATATTATGCATAAGGCGGCCAATTCCGCCTTTGTCACGTGGAAACAGTTCTTCAACAATGAAACAGGTTTTTGTCACCTTATCCTCAAGAAAGTGCATATCGCCACTTTGCTAATTCAATTATTGCAATTCCACAAGAACCCAGTTTTCCAAGCAACGCAAGGCTTAACAAGCCGATTGGAATGTGCCTTTATTTTAATGTCTACACGTTTTTTCTTTA
>CAZSSS010000439.1:0-2019 GCA_964609255.1 uncultured Rhodobacterales bacterium | reverse complement strand
CCAAACACCAATGACATGCTGACCATCAAACCCAATAGCCCAAGCATCACGATAACCATATGAAGTGCCGGTTTTATACGCGATCTGGTTGATTGCAGCGGAAACCGGCGGCGGTGTTGCGGCCAGAATGTCGGCAACCTGCCATGCGGCACCCGGCAGCAAAACCGGATTACCGCCAACATGGCTGGAAGTTGGCGAAATTTCAATTGGTTCGCCGCCGCGTGCCAAAGCCGCATAAACCGTTACAAGGTCGTGCAATGTTAACCCAACACCGCCAAGCGCAACCGCCAGCCCCGGCGTGCCGCCCGGCGGCAGTTGTGGCGATACCCCGGCACGGCGCAGCCGGTCAAGGAATAACGCGGGGCCAACCGCATCCAGCACCGCAACAGCGGGAATGTTCAGGGATAATTGCAATGCCGTGCGAATATGAACCGAGCCACGGAATGTTTTGTCAAAATTCTGGGGTTCATACCCCCCAAACGCCATGGGCCGATCCTCAATAATAGTTTCGGGATGGGCAAGACCGGTTTCAAATGCCAGCCCATAAATAAAAGGTTTCAGCGTTGAGCCGGGTGACCTGACCGCACGGGTCATATCGATAAAACCGCGTCTTTTTGTGTCAAAGAAATCCGATGACCCCGCCGAAGCAAGCACCGCGCCGCTTTGGTGGTCGGCAATAATAATGGCGGCAGACACGCCGTTATTCTGCGCTGTGACCGCATTATTCAACAGGGTTTCAATGCTTAACTGAAGGTCGTGATCCAATGTTGTGATATGGATATTTTGTGCAGGTGCTGCGTTCAAAAGACGATCCGCAAGATGGGGTGCCAAAATGGGAAAGGCGATGCGTGCCTGCGGCACGGTTTCAAGAAACGCGGCGCGGGCCTCATCTGCGGCCAGAATTCCTGCACCAACACTGCGCAGCAAAACCCGGTCACGGGCGATTTGCGCCGCACCGGCATAACGATCAGGCCGACGAGAGGTCGGGGCCTGGGGCAGGGCAACCAGCAACGCTGATTGCGCCGGTGTTAAGCGAAATGGTTCTTTGCCAAAATAGGTCAGAGCGGCGGCGCGCACGCCCTCAATGTTGCCGCCCATTGGGGCCAATAACAGATAAAGGTTCAGGATTTCATCTTTGGTAAGCTGTCTTTCCAAGGCCAGTGCCAGACGAAATTGCCGAATTTTGCCGTGCCATTTTCCGGTTGCTCCGTCTTCCAGCAACCGTGCGACCTGCATGGTGATTGTGCTGCCGCCTGAGACAATCCGGCCATTCCTGACGGCTTGGCCCACGGCACGCAGCATGGCACGCGGATCAACGCCGTTATGGGAATAAAACCTTTTATCCTCAAACGCGATAAGTTGGCGAATATAAGACGGGTCAACATTGTCAATGCTGACAGGCAAGCGCCAACGGCCATCTGCAACCGTATAGGCGCGCAGCAACACGCCGTCCGCGTCCAGCACGGTTATTGAGGTTTCAAGCGCCAAATAGGGCAGCACCGTGCGGTCAATCCAGCGATCAAGCGCAAGCAGCCCGAGCACAATGCCGATCAGACAAATTGCAAAACCTTGCCTTAATCGCCGCTTCATGGAATGTCGGAGCCAACTATCGTGACTTGACGTTGCTGGGTGCGCGCCCTGAGTTCGGGGCGATACATGTCCTCAACGCTTGCGGCGGGTTGGTGGAACACTCCCGGGGAAATCGCCCGGACAATGTAAGCCATCTGGAAACTGTCAACCGAATTCCAGTCTACTGCCGCCAGAAACCGGTCTTCGCGGAATTCTGAATGGGTTGTCACATTGTTGAGCGTCAGCCAATCCAGTGATGCAATATCACCGGAACGAAGGATATTTGGATTGTCGATCTCAAAACCTGCCGGTAACGGGTCAGAAACCATCAACCGGCCCTTTCGCGCGGTTTCGGGGGTTACCCGCAGGATAACCACAAGCCTGTCATTTTGCGCGATATTATCAAAATCCGCTGGTTCGCCGTCCAATGTATAGGTCCAGCGCTCAATG
>CAZSSS010000438.1:0-2031 GCA_964609255.1 uncultured Rhodobacterales bacterium | reverse complement strand
CGATCACCCGTGAAGAAGCTGTTCTCCGCTTTGAACTGCCCGCAGATCGTATCGGTGACATTGTGTTAACATCGGGTGAAAACCTAACCATCGGCACGTCTGAGCACCGTCATGATCTCGCAGCCCTGAACGAGCCACTCCGCTCGCATGGCGGCTTGCATGAGCAGCGCGTTCCCTTCATCGTAAACCGTGTGATTGACCTCGGCGATGCGCCAGAACTTCGCAACTTTGACGCATTCTTCTACGCAACCGCGGCGGCAGCCCTTTAAAGTTAGGCACCAAAATGGCTAAAGAACCTATCGAGATTCGCCATGAGGGTATGCGCATCGGGGGAGAGATTGTCTTCACCGATGACGTTATCAACGTGACCTATCCATACACCGAGGAAGTGGTCGGAACAGTGCCTGCGGGCACAGCCGAACATGCTGCACGAGCGTTTGAAATTGCTGCGAATTATAAGTCAAAGCTGACCCGCTATGAGCGCAGTAAAATCTTGCAGCGTGTAGGTGAGCTGATCGGTGAACGCCGTGAGTATCTTGCAAAATGGTTGGTGCTGGAGCTGGGAATTTGCCATCAGCACGCCATATACGAAACCAAACGCGCGCAAGATGTTTATCAGTTTGCATCGCATCAGGTGCTGAATGATGACGGCGAGATATTCTCCTGCGATCTAACCCATAATGGCAAAGCGCGGAAAATTTTCACCAAGCGTGAACCCGTGCGCGCGATTTCTGCCATCACGCCGTTTAACCACCCGTTGAATATGGTTAGCCATAAAATAGCGCCCTCAATTGCAACAAATAACTGCATGGTTGTTAAACCAACCGAGCTAACGCCGCTCACAGCGATTGCGCTGGCAGACATCATATATGAAGCGGGTTTGCCGCCCGAGATGCTGCAAATTGTAACCGGCCTGCCAAAGGATATTGGCGAAGAAATGATGATCAATAAAAATATTGATATCATTACCTTCACCGGCGGTGTCCCTGTCGGTAAGTTGATCGCATCTAAGGCCGGCTATACGCGTCAGGCGCTGGAACTGGGTGGGAATGACCCGTTTATCGTTTGTAATGATTTATCAGATGATGATCTGGACGCGGCGGCGACGATTGCTGTCGCTGGCGCCACTGGTAATTCAGGGCAGCGGTGTACGGCAATCAAACGCATTTTGGTTCAGGAGTCTGTAGCTGACAAATTTGTGCCGCTGGTTCTGGCTAAGGCCAAAGCTATCAAATTTGGAGATCCACAAGACCCGAAAACCGAGCTGGGCTGTGTCATTCATGCTCAGGCCGCAGAACTGTTTGAGAACCGTGTGCTTATGGCTGAAAAAGAGGGGGCTAAAATTTTGTATCACCCCGCTCGTCAGGGCGCATTGCTGCCGCCCATTGTGGTGGATCACGTACCGCATGATTGCGAGCTGGTGATGGAAGAAACCTTTGGCCCGATCATCCCGATTGTGCGGGTTCCAGATGATGATGCCGCAGTGATGGCGATCTCGAATTCAACAGAGTTTGGGCTTTCTTCAGGGGTGTGTACCAATGACCTCAAACGCGCCATTGCCTATATCAATGGCCTTGATGTGGGCACTTGTAACATTTGGGAGCAACCCGGCTACCGCATCGAAACGTCCCCGTTTGGTGGCATCAAAGATAGCGGCAACGCTGTAAAGGAGGGCGTAACCGAGGCGATGAAGTTTTTCACAAACGTCAAAACATACTCCCTACCTTGGGAAGAGTGAAAGAGAGCACCCCAAAGCGTGGGGCAATTAAGCTGCCATCCTATCTTCACCGCCAGCTTTCATCCCTGGATACCATTGCTCAAACTTCCCGCGCAGGGTGCCTTCGAGCGTACGAGTTTTGGCTTGCAGCATGAGGTGAGCACCGGTTTTTGCCCATCGCATTTGCTGGCGCTTACAGATGCGTTTTCCCACCACGGTGTTGACAGAGCTTTCCACAAAGCCTGTCGAAACCCGTTCGCCGTATCGCCTACGTTCCGCGTAATTGGGGATCATCCAAGCACTAATGCGGAAAT
>CAZSSS010000437.1:0-2036 GCA_964609255.1 uncultured Rhodobacterales bacterium | reverse complement strand
AAAATCGACGGGTCCAAACATCAGGTATTACCGTTGGATGTGCCCATGGTTGCTGTGATCGTGGAAACGCGGAAAAATTTCAACTTATGCTTTTCGATCAATCAGATACGTAAATTCCTTAACGTTCCAATCCAGCTTTTTCATGGGCCGGGAAACCTTGATTTTATTATGAAATCCAACCTGAATAAGCTTGTCAAAAGCGGCGATCTTATTCTTACACCGCTAGCTAGCGATAACCTGAATGCAGCCGCATATAACCAGCTTTTTCTGACAAAACCATTTTGGAATTCCCTTATTGGGCGCCAAAAAATACTGGTTTTCCAGACAGATTCAATTTTGTGCAAACGATCGGATTTCACCATTCAGGAGTTTTTCAATTTTGATTATATCGGATCGGATTGGAACAGGGCATGGTTCTGCGATTTCTTTATTGATGGGGGTAACGGGGGCCTAAGCCTGCGGGACTGGCAGAAATCGGTTGAGACCATAACCCGGTTTCCAACCCCGCGCATTGATTTCCCCGAGGACATATTTTTTGCGTTCCACATCGAGCTTATTGGCGGCAAGGTTGGTAAACCAGCAAGCTGTGACCGGTTTTCAAGCCAAGACCAGTATCATCAGCGCAGTTTTGGCGCGCATAAAATGCACCATATGACCCAGCTTGAGAGGATCCGTTTTTTGGCCTATTGCCCCTCAGCCTGGCGAATTTTACCGCGCGTTCGCCAAATCGGTTGCTATTTGGACAAGCTGATAAAACGCTAGCACCGGCCCGATTTAACCCCTGTTGCCAATCATATCAGCGTCAGGGGGCATCACCGGTTATCCAGGCCCGAACGATGAAATCGGGTTTTTCAGCAACCGTGCCGCCGTTATCACCATCGCCTCGTTTGATGCTGTGCACAATGTCCATGCCCTCAACCACGCGGCCAAATACGGTATAATTACCGTTAAGCGAGTTTCTTGGTTCAAACATAATAAAAAACTGCGAATTCGCTGAGTCAGGTTTTCTTGAGCTTGCCATTCCTACCACGCCTGTATCAAAGGCTAGGTCCGAAAATTCAGCAGGGACATTGGGCATTTCTGAACCGCCCGTGCCGGCGCGTCCGGGTTGATAGGATTGAGCATTGCCAAACTTGACATCACCCGTCTGGGCCATAAAGCCATCAATTACCCTGTGAAAAGCAATGCCGTCATAGGCGCCCGAACGGGTCAACGCCTTGATACGCTCCACATGAAGCGGCGCAATATCGGGGCGCAGGATGATCTGGATAACACCATTGGCTTCGCCCGCGATCTCAAGATTAAGGATGTTTTCCGGCGCAAGATCATTTTCCTGTGCCAAGGAAACCCCGGCCAAAAGCGCAAATGCAGCCGCTGCCAGAGATTTTAGAAAAACCCGCCGCATTATATATCCGCCGCAACTTTGACAGAGATCATCCGGTCGGGTTCAGCCGGTGGTTCGCCCACGGCAATGCCCTCAACATGTTCCATGCCCTCAATCACTCGGCCATAAACCGTGTATTGGTTGTTCAGGAAATGGCCCTCAGCGAACATGATAAAGAATTGCGAATTGGCGCTGTCAGGGCTTTGTGAACGCGCCGCGCCCAGAACACCGCGATCAAATGGCAGGCTGGAAAATTCAGCTGCGACATTAGCAAGGTCAGACGCACCGGTTCCGGCCATGCGTAAATTGAAATCATTTTCCATATTGCCATTGGCCACATCACCGGTTTGCGCCATGAAACCCGGGATGACGCGGTGAAAACAAACGTTGTCGTAATGACCAGCGCGTGCCAGTTCTTTCATACGAGCGCTGTGCAATGGCGCAACATCGGGCAGCAATTCAATTGTGACGGTGCCATCCTTAAGTTCGATAATGATTGTATTTTCCGGGTCTTTCACGTCAGCCATTTGGTTTCTCCTGTATATTGGTTTGGCTGCAACCTAAGCATCAAGGCAAAAAATGGAACCCCTAATCGTCAAGGAGCTCTCCCGCACTTCGTTTGGGCTTGGCCTCACTTCGTTCGGCAGGCAGG
>CAZSSS010000436.1:0-2071 GCA_964609255.1 uncultured Rhodobacterales bacterium | reverse complement strand
TTATGAGCAGACTTTGGCCATCCTGCCGATGTATGGCAATAAATCATCAGTGGTTGTGACATTGCCCACAGAAAACGCGCAGCGTTTGCTGGATATGGACCCAACGGCATTTGCTGCTGATATTCAACACAGATTTGGCGACAAGCTGGGTGATATGGCCTTGGTTACCAAATTGCACGCGTATCCATTGATGGGGGTTTATGCGGACAAATTTATTGCCACCCGGTTTGCGCTTCTTGGTGATGCAGCCGTGGGGATGCATCCGGTAACTGCGCATGGTTTTAATCTGGGGTTAAGCGGGGCAAATGCGTTGGCGAAGGAAATCAAAAAAGCGCTGGAAATGGGCACGGATATTGGTGCTGCGGCGGTTTTGGGTAAATATCAGGCGAAACACCGTGCGGTTGCTCGACCACTTTATATTGGCACCAATGTGTTGGTAAAGCTGTTTACAGATACATCCGTGTCGGGGCGGATATTACGGGGCGCTGCATTACGGCTGGGGAATATTCTGCCGCCGGTTAAACAAAAGATTGTTCAACAACTGACCGAAATAAACGATTAGCCCCTGATTTTGCCTTCAAATTTTGAAATCATCCGGACCGCGCCGGTTATTGACCTGCTAAAGCATGGCGGGCACAACTTGGTCGGGCGGGCGGTGGCCATCTGCGAAAGTCTTGATATTGATGATCACTTTTTCGCCCATTTCCAAACGGCCCTCAAGCGTTGCGCTGCCCATATGGGGCAGCAAAAGGACGTTATCCAAGCCGCGCAAACGCGGGTTGATATCATTGCCGTTTTCAAAAACATCCAAGCCAGCCCCGGCCAGTTCACCTGCGCGCAGCATCCGCGTGAGCGCATTTTCGTCAATGACTTCGCCGCGCGCGGTATTAACCACAAAGGCGCTGGGTTTCATTAATTTCAGCCGTCTTGCGTTCAGCAAATGAAAGGTGCTGGGCGTATGGGGCACGTGAATTGACAAGATATCGATCCGCGCCAGCATCTGGTCAAAACTTTCCCAAAACGTTGCTTCCAGCGCGGTTTCTGTATCCGGATGCAGGCGGCGGCGGTTGTGGTAATGGATCTGAAGACCAAAGGCGCGCGCGCGGGCAGCCACGGCCTGACCAATGCGCCCCATGCCCAGAATACCCAGACGTTTGCCGCCAATGCGATGGCCCATCAGCGCTGTCGGGCTCCAACCTTGCCACGAACCTTGTTGCATTTGCAGGTTACCCTCACGCAGGCGGCGCGGCACAGACAGGATCATCGCCATGGTCATATCTGCGGTATCATCGGTCAGCACACCGGGTGTGTTTGAAACCATGATGCCGCGCTGCAAGGCTGTTTGCACATCAATATGGTCAAACCCGGCCCCGTAATTGGCCACCAGCCGCAGGTTTTTGCCCGCTTGGGCCAGCAGCCCCTGATCGATTCGATCACCTAATGTTGGCACAAGCACATCGGCCCGCGCCATTGCATCAGCCAGTTTTTCTTTGCTGAACGGGGTGTCATCGGTATTTAATTCAACGTCGAACAGCTCATTCATGCGGGTTTCGACGGCTTCGGGCAGGCGGCGGGTGACGATAATTTTCAGGGTTTTAGCCGGCATAGATTAATGTTCCTTTGCGCCTGTGATTTGCGTTATAATGGCAGGGAATACCGTGTAGGGAAATCAAAAAACAAAACCCGCAGGTAAATTTGAGGACAGGCGCAATAATATGAAGCAGATAGTGGTGATTTTCGCATTGGTGTTGATGGGTTTTCAGGTCTCCGCGCAGCAGGGTGATATTGGGCCGGTTACGGGGCATCCGTTGCCGCGGTATGTGTCCATGAAGGTTTCAAAAGCATTTGTGCGGCGCGGGCCAGCCCAAACCCACCGGATTGACTGGGTGTTGAACCATCGTGGCACCCCGCTTCAGGTGACGGCAGAATATGGCAACTGGTTGCGTGTGGTTGATGCGGATGGCGCGGGCGGCTGGGTGCATCGCTCATTGCTAAGCGGCGTGCGCACTGTGGTTGTAACGGATGAACAAGCCACATTGTTTGAGGAGCCAACCGGCCAAAGCCAACCCTT
>CAZSSS010000435.1:0-2075 GCA_964609255.1 uncultured Rhodobacterales bacterium | reverse complement strand
CAGGCCAACATATGGCCGTGATCACGGTATGAGGTGATGCGCTGGTCACCTTCCTTGGTGCTGGCTTCCAGCCCGACAACAATGGCTTCCTGACCGATATAAAGATGGCAAAACCCGCCAATTTGTCCCATGCCATAAAGCTGCCCGGCTTTTTCTTCAAATCGGCGGATCAGCAGCATTTCACGGTAATATCCAAGCAATTCTTCCTTGGATAGATTTGATTTTTTGCGAGTCTTTGCAGCGGCCATGCTGGCCCTCCCGAAATATAGTTTAACGTTTAACCATATATAATACAGGAAGTTGACCCAAAGTCACAGGTGATTATTGCATAGCGCTATGCGCAGGGCGGTTATTTATGAAAAATTTTATATTTCAATAGGTTACTGAAAGAAAATCTCGTCGCCGCGGGCATAGCCCAGCACTTTTCGGGCTTGTTCGTCCAGCAAATCAAGATCAAGAAACCTGTCGGACATCCGCAAGGTGCGGTTTTTTGCAGCGATGCGCTCTTGGCTCAACTCGCTCAATTCATCCATTAACTGTGTTTCTTGTGCTTGATATTTGAACAGGCTGAACAACCCGCTGGGACCTTGCACAGCGGTATAGCCAAAATACATGATCAGCGCGATCACGGATAGCGACACAATATAACCAAGGATGCTGCTTTTGCGGCTGACGGTTTCCATGTATTCTGCCTCAAGTTTCCTGCTCTGGGGCGGGGTTTGGCGAATCATGTCATAGTTGATTCAATTTGTGAATCCCCTAAATGAAAATTGGTGTGTTGATGGTGCGACTTATTCCAAAAGATATTCACTCAAAAGAGATTTTGAACTGGAAAGGCCTGCATCTGTTCCATTTTTCCGGCTCGTCCTGTTCGCAAAAAATCCGGATCATGTTGAACCTGAAATGTGTTGAATGGACCAGCCATCCGATTGACCTGACGCGCGGCGAAAACCTTGAGCCATGGTTCATGGGCATCAATCCACGCGGGTTACTGCCGGTTCTGGTGATGGATGGCGCCGTTCATATCGAAAGCAACGATATTATCGAAATTCTGGAGAAAAAATTTGTGGAGCCAAGGTTGATCCCAAAAGGCCGGATGACAGAAATCCGGGCGCTGCTGAAAGCTGAGGATGACCTGCATTTTGATATTCGCTCATTGACGTTCCGGTTTTTGACACCTCAAAGCGGGGTGTTGCGAGGCCCGGATATTCTGGGCAAATACAACAGGTCGGGCAGCGGTCTGGTTCAGGGCAAAACTGACACGGCAAAGCAACGCGAAATTAAATATTGGCGTGGGATATCAACGGGGTTAAGCAATGCGGGTGTTCGGCAGGCCGTGCAAAAATTTGCTATCGAATTTACGCGCTTTGAACAAATATTGACCAAAGACAGATTTCTTTTTGCTGACCAGTTCAGCATTATTGATATTGCTTGGTATATCTATGCCAGCCGGTTGATTTTGCTTGGCTATCCGTTGGGCCAGCGCCACCCAAAGGTTTTTGCATGGTTTAACCGGCTGGATAAAATGCCGGGACTGGCAGCAGAGGTCGCGCAACCCGCCACACGTATGCCCCAGCTCATCCGATACCAGCAGGAATTGCAAAGCACAGGAACAACGCTTCGTGATATTATCGATGTTTAGTCAAGATGCCAGCCGCCGTTTTGCGGCTGTTTCGTGCCCGGGGGCTCAATGCCCCCAAACGGAAAGCTACTGTTCCAACGCTGCCACACCGGGCAGGGTTTTGCCTTCGAGCCATTCAAGGAACGCGCCGCCTGCGGTGGAAATATAGGTGAAATCAGCCGCAGCACCCGAATTATTCAGCGCAGCAACCGTATCACCTCCACCCGCGACCGACAGCAATTTTCCCGCTTTGGTCAATTGCGCGGCTTTCAGGGCGGCGGCATCGGTGGCCATGTTAAAGGGTTCTATTTCAAAGGCCCCTAACGGGCCATTCCAGACCAGTGTTTTGGCGGCCTCAAAAACTTTGCCAACCGCTTCGACAGATTTTGGCCCTGCATCCAGTATCATTGCATCGGCGGGGCAGGCATTGGCGGTTACGGTTTCGCTGGCGGCA
>CAZSSS010000434.1:0-2081 GCA_964609255.1 uncultured Rhodobacterales bacterium | reverse complement strand
ACCTGGCCCGCAATGGTATCCGCGTGATGGCGATTGCACCGGGGATATTCCTGACACCGATGCTGGAGGGGTTGGGGCAGGAAATCATCGACGGGTTGGCTGTGGATGTGACCTTTCCCAAACGGTTGGGTAAGCCTTCGGAATATGCCTTGCTGGTGAAATTCATCATTGAAAACGACTATTTGAACGGCGAAGTGATCCGCATTGATGGGGCGCTCAGGATGCGTTAACCGTGTAGCGCCCTGCTGTCTGGCGGCGCTTGGTCGCGGTTCTCCATCCCGTAATCCCGCACCACTTCGACAACTAGCAGGCGGTATCCGGCGAACACCCCGGCCCGCCCTTCTTCTTGCGCTGCCCGATGCGTTTCCAAGTTCCGCCACGCTTGCACCGCGGCCTCGTCCCGCCAGAATGAAAGCGACAGCAAAGTGCCTGCGCGGCTCAAGCTCTCAAACCTTTCTATGGAAATGAACCCGTCAATCTGCTCCAGATGCTGTTTCAGATCAGCCGCAATTTCCAGATAGCGTTCGCGTTGCCCTTTTGCTGGTGTAACTTCAAAAATGATGGCAATCATTCCGTGTTCCTTTCTGCATGCGGGTGCAACATGGGTTTCAGAAATATCCTGTCCTCACGATGGATGAACCGTTCCTTCTTTGCAAAAGCATAATTCTCGCGCCCCAACGGATGTTCCGCAAGACGGGCGCGATAGGCCTCGTAATCGGCCAGTGTCGGCAATGAATACACCCCATATGCAGTGGTGGCCGATCCTTCGTGTGGCCCGAAATACCCAATTAGATCAGCCCCACATTCAGGAATAGCCTGCCCCCAGTTGCGGGCGTATTGGGCGAATTCATCGCGTTTGTATGGGTCAATTTGGTAGCGGATAAAGCAAGTGATCATGATTTGGCTCCTTCTTTGCATCCATCCCTACCATCTTGATTAACAGCAATGGTTCGGCTATGGTCGAACTATGAAAGAAGGCCCTGACATTGCCCAAACCGCTGCCCTGATCGGTGACCCGGCGCGTGCCAACATGCTGGTAGCGCTGATGGATGGCCATGCGCTGACCGCAACCGAACTGGCACAAGAGGCCGGCGTGACCAAACAAACCGCCAGCAGCCATCTGGCCCGTTTGACCGATGGCGGATTGCTGAAACGCGAGGTTCAGGGGCGGCACCATTATTTCCGTCTGAATGGCGCCGATGTCGGTGCCGCGCTTGAGGCCCTGATGGGGGTTTCGGCCAGCCGCACCGGTCCCCGCACCCGCCCCGGCCCGCGCGATCCGGCGCTGCGTTACGCGCGGGTGTGTTATGACCATTTGGCAGGCGAAATGGGGGTACAGCTGTATGAACATGCGCAATCCTCGGGCTGGATTTTGGGTGACGAACATGGAGTGGAGCTGACGGATTCTGGCCGCGCCGCGTTTTCGGAATTTGATATTGATTACAATCAGCTAGAGCGCGCCCGCCGCCCCCTATGCCGCGCCTGTCTGGACTGGTCGATGCGCCGTCACCATCTGGCGGGCGGATTGGGCAAGGCAATATTGCAAGCAATGTATATGCGCGGTTGGGCGCGGCGTTTACCCAACAGCCGCGTAGTTCATTTCACACCGCAAGGTGAACAGGCGTTTCATAGTTGGCTGAAGAGTTAGGGGGAGCCGATATGCGAATGGAAGCGAACGGCGGGATCAAGCCCTTAGGACCGTTCATGCCTAAAGTTTAATTAAACAGTTGGCGAGATTCATTTGAACACGATGCTTGAACTTTCCATCCACCATCTACGTTCACTGAGGTTGCTGCCCATGGCAACAGATTGGGGCTCACGTTCCTCCTCTGGCAAATATAATCGAGAGATAAGACCGCGGCCAAAAAGGCCGCATGTTCGGAAAGCGACTTAGACAAAACAGTCAGATCGAATGGTTTACCATTTGTCGTATCGCCGTAGGTTACCGTAAATGCTGCACCGAGGATCGTTCCATTAAATTGCCCCCCCAAATCTGGATCAGGCGTTGATTTAATTAAGGCATTTAAATGGAAAGTCGGAAACACTGCACCAACATTTACCGTACCGTCAGCCAGCAGAGG
>CAZSSS010000433.1:0-2082 GCA_964609255.1 uncultured Rhodobacterales bacterium | reverse complement strand
CCGCCAAGCGAGATCATCATGCCAAGCGTGGCGATGATTGAGGGCACGCGTAGATAGGCCACTACCAGCGCATTTATCACGCCAATAACCACGCCACCGGCCAACATGGCCGCGATTACATAATAAGTCGCATCGGGGTTGGCCCCCAGCAAAATTGAGCTGCCGATCACCGTTAGCGTCACCACTGCACCGGACGACAAATCAAACCCGCCCGATGAGATCACATAGACCTGACCAATCGCCAAAATGGCAATCGGTGCGGCGCGTTTCAGAAAGTTCATATAGCCCGAGGGCTGCATGAAATGCGGGGACTGAATAGCAATGGCCACCAGTAGAATAACCAGCAGAATGTAAACCGGGTTAACCCGCATCAGGCGTTTTAGGGCGGCTTTCATCATGCCTCTATCCTTTGGCTGCGGGCAGCATAAAGCGCCACGGCGGCCACGATGATCACACCGCGCAAGATTTGCTTGGCAAAGGCATCAACGCCTGAAATGTTGAAAATACTGTCGATCAGGGAAAAGATCATCACTCCGACCAATGTGCCCCAAACCCCGCCGCGCCCTCCGGCGAGTGCGGTGCCGCCGATTACGACAACGGCAATGGATTCAAGGTCGTAAACCCCGTCGCGCCCTATCCAAGGCGCCCCCGAGCGCAACCGGCTGGCCAGGTAAAGCCCCGCAACAGAGGCGCAAAGCGAGGTGATAACATGTGCCATCACCACCACCCGCGTGGTGCGCACCCCAGCCAGTTTTGCCGCATCAGGATTGCCGCCCACTGAATAGATATTCGCTCCCGCACGGGTAAATTTCAAAAAGGCCCATGCCAGCACGGTTAATCCAAGCAAGAAAAGCAGGCTGATCGAAACACCACCAATTTCACCGTAGGCAAAGCCCTGAAATTCAGCAGGAACTTCACCGGCAAAATTGGTAAACGAGGCCGACAGCACCCCTTGTAATATCAGCGCCATGCCCAGCGTAGCGATCAGGGGGTTTACCTCTAGCTTTGTAATAACCAGCCCGTTGACCAGCCCGACAATCGCCCCGACAGCCAGCACCACCCCAACAGCAGGCAGCATCATCGCCGGATCGCCGGACATGATGTAGGATGCCAAAACGGCGGCTACCGAGATCAAATTAGCCACGCTAAGATCAATCGAGGCGACCAGAATGGCAAAGGTCTGCCCGATGGCTGTGATCCCCAGCGCAATCGCACGGCCCAGCAGGCCCAGCAGATTATCAAACGAAAGATACTGGGTTTGATCTGTCACAACCGCGATAACGGCATAAATCGCAAAGGCAAATAACAGCAGGAACAACGGGGCAAGGCGAGCCAGTTTCATGCGGCGGCTCCTGTTTCGGTTGCGGCGTGCATAATATCGGCCTCGGTGGCCCCGTGAGGGAATTCGGCCACGATCTTGCCGTCGCTCATCACCATTACCCTGTCCGAAACGCCCAAAACTTCGGGCAGGTCGGATGACACAACCATCACCGCCGCCCCGCCCTTGGCGAGCGCGCGCATACGCGCATAAATGCTGGCCTTGGTGTTGACGTCAATGCCGCGCGTTGGCTCTACGAATATCAGCACCTTGGGGGCCAGCGCCAACCAGCGCGCCACGATGGCTTTTTGCTGGTTACCACCCGAAAGCGATTGGATTTCAATGTCAAAACTGGCGGCGCGCAGGTCCAAATCCTGAAACTGCGCATCCATATCCGCAAGGGTACTATGGGCCGTTTTATTTGGCGCGCCAAACATCTTTGAAAACGCCCGCGCGGCGATCATCCCGTTATCACGCACCGATTGCATCAGCGCCAGCCCTTCGGATTTCCGGTCACCGGGCAGCATCGCCACTCCGGCCCTTACCGCCTGACGCGGGCTGTTAAACTGCACCGGAACCCCGGCCTTTTCAATCTGGCCTCTGGTAAAGGGCATCGCCCCGAACAGTGCCAAAGCCAATGCCGCGCGGCCCGCACCTTGCACCCCGGCAAACCCGGTTATTTCACCGGCGCGCAGGCTCAGATCAATGTCAAAAAGACGCTCATTACCGCCCCCTTTAACTGATAAGGCAACTCTTCCGAGGTC
>CAZSSS010000432.1:0-2091 GCA_964609255.1 uncultured Rhodobacterales bacterium | reverse complement strand
TCGTATCGACCATTATTTGGGCAAGGAAACCGTGCAAAACCTGATGGCGATCCGCTTTGCCAACGCGCTTTTTGAACCCTTGTGGAATTCGCAGCATATTGACCATGTGCAAATAACCGTGGCCGAAAGCATCGGCGTGGCGGGGCGCGGCGGTTATTATGACCAGTCGGGCGCGCTGCGCGATATGGTGCAAAACCACATGATGCAATTGCTGTGTTTGACCGCGATGGAACCACCGGCAAAGTTTAACGCTGATTTTGTGCGGGATGAAAAGCTGAAGGTCATTCGGGCGCTGGACCCGCTGGAGGTCAAAAACACGGTGCGCGGTCAATATCGCGCGGGCGGGGACGAGGCCAGTTATTTTGACCATACCGACAACCCTGACAGCACCACCGAAAGCTTTGTGGCGTTAAAGGTTAATATCTCCAATTGGCGCTGGGCGGGGACACCGTTTTATTTGCGCACGGGTAAACGCCTGCGGGCGCGGATGTCGGAAATTGCAATTGTGTTCAAAGACCCACCGCATTCGATATTCCCCGATATGGAAAACCGGCGCGGCAATGCGCTGGTGATCCGGCTGCAACCCGATGAAGGTATTCGCATGCGGGTAACCATCAAGGAACCCGGCCAAGGCGGGATGCGCCTGACCGAAGTGCCACTTGACATGAGCTTTGCTGACGCATTGGGGCCGGATATAGAGGTGGCTGATGCCTATGAACGCCTGATAATGGACGTGATGCGCGGCGACCAAACCTTGTTTATGCGCGGCGACGAGGTTGAGGAAGCCTGGGCATGGATCGACCCATTGATTGCCGCATGGCAAGCAGATGCGGGCAAACCTGCGCTATACGATGCAGGCGGCTCGGGGCCTGAGGACGCGCTGGCGTTGCTCCGGCGTGATGGCCGCCGTTGGAGGGATATCAATGCCTGATTTGCTGCAATACCCCGATCGCGGCGTGCTGGCGACAGATTTGGCCCAAATGGTGGCGGATCAGCTGCAAGATGCGATTGATGCGCGCGGCCAAGCAACATTGGCTGTGCCGGGGGGAACTACTCCGGCGGCGTTTTTGCGGGCCTTATCCAGTGCGGATATCGACTGGAAAAAGATCAGCGTGATGCTGACAGATGAACGCTTTGTGCCCGAGAGCTCCGAGCGCTCAAACACGCGGTTACTGCGCGAAACGCTTCTGCAAGGCAATGCCGCCGCGGCGGTTTTAATTCCGTTTTATAAGGCGGGGGATACGCCCGAGGATGTTCTGGATTTGATCAGTAACGGCGTGGCCCTCGCGTTACCTTTGGATGTTTGCGTTCTGGGTATGGGCGCGGATATGCACACCGCCAGTATTTTTCCCGGGGCGGATTTGCTGGAGGCGGCATTATCGGATGACGCGCCGGTATTGCTGCCGATGCGCGCCCCAACTGCGCCGGAACCTCGGCTGACATTAACCGCCCCGGTGCTGCGGGCGGCGAAACATATGCATTTGTTGATTGCGGGCGGCGATAAGCTGACAGCGCTGCAAACAGCGCTAATTGAGGGGCCCGAATCAGAGGCCCCCGTGCGGGTTATTCTTGCACGTTCTGACACTGAAATTCATTATGCGGAGTAAAAACATGCAGTTGAACGACACGGTAAAGCGGGTAACGGCCCGTATCGAGAGCCGCTCGGAAACCATGCGTGCAGACTATATGGCGCGCTGCGAGCGGGCCGCGAATGACGGGCCTAGACGCGCCCATCTGACATGTGGCAATCAGGCCCACGCCTTTGCCGCGAGCGGCGAAGACCAAGCCCCGCTTGTCACCGGTATTGGCGGTAATCTGGGGATTATCACAGCCTATAATGATATGCTGTCAGCCCATCAGCCGTTTGAAAAGTTCCCCGATTTGATCCGTTTGGCGGCGCGCAAAATTGGCGGAACCGCGCAGGTGGCGGGGGGGGTTCCCGCGATGTGTGACGGGGTGACCCAAGGGCAGGCCGGCATGGAATTATCGCTGTTTTCACGCGATATTATTGCGATGAGCGCAGGGATTGGTCTGTCGCATAATGTTTTTGACAGCAGCGTTTATTTGGGCGTTTGTGATAAAATCGTGCCG
>CAZSSS010000431.1:0-2091 GCA_964609255.1 uncultured Rhodobacterales bacterium | reverse complement strand
ATTGCGGGCACGTCTTTGGGGTTCTATGGCTGGCTTGCGATTGGCAACGGGGTTGTTATGGCGCTGTATCTTGGGATCACTGACCGCTCAAAGCTCGGGGCTATTGCGGTTAAGGGCCGGCGGGTTTTCCTGCTCGGAGGAAGCGCCTCGTTTATGGCTTATGCCCTTGTCACCTGGTCCTTTACGCAGGCACCCATAGCGCTGGTTACGGCCTTGCGCGAAACAAGCATTGTGTTTGCTTTGCTAATCGGCGTGTTTTTCCTGAAAGAACGTCTTGACCTTGCAAAAGTATTTTCAACCCTCGCGACATTGCTTGGCGCGGCCTTGTTGCGGTTTTCGAAAATGTGAACAGGGGAAGGCGGGCGGAAGATCATGATTTCAGTGCGACGCGGCACAGGACATCTTGAACTTTGCTTGCACACCCCGTATGTGATGCCCACGCGGTTAAATTTCCGTATCAAGCAGGAGAATTCGCATGGCAAGAGCCAATCCATTTCAGTTTATCCAGCAGGTTCGCGCCGAGGTTTCCAAAGTCGTTTGGCCAACGCGCCGCGAAACGCTTTTGACCACCGCGATGGTCTTGGTGATGGCCGTTTTTGCGGCGATCTTTTTTCTTCTCGTTGACCTGATAATCAAGTTTGGTTTGGAAAGTTTGCTCTCCGCAGCCTCTTGATTCCATTCGGTTCTGGGCGTATAGGCAACGCTTCCACCCATGAACTGCGCGCTTCGATTCGTTAGCGCGTTTTTGTTTGTTTGGAAGTCGCAGGGTAACCCTCTGCAAATAAACGTAAAAATGACGATAACGTCAAATAAATTGAGGTCACGGGCATAATGGCGATACGCTGGTATTCAGTAAGCGTTCTTTCGAATTTCGAAAAGAAAGTTGAAGAAGCGATCCATGAGGCCGTGCGCCAGCAAGGGTTGGAGGACGAAATCAAGCAGGTTTTGGTTCCTACCGAGGAAGTGCTGGAAATGCGCCGTGGCAAAAAAGTCACCCGCGAACGCCGCTTTATGCCGGGTTATGTTCTGGTGCAAATGGAGCTGACCGACAAAGCCTATCATGCGATTAACAGTATTAACCGCGTTACGGGTTTCTTGGGTGCGCAAAACACCCCGTCACCCATGCGTGATTCGGAGGTCGCGGCGATTCTTAATCAGGTTGACGAAACATCCGAGGGTCCGCGTAATCTGATCTTCTTTGATATTGGTGAAACCGTGAATGTAATTGACGGCCCGTTTGAGGGCTTTGGTGGCATGGTTGAGGACGTGGACATGGAAAATGCCCGCCTGAAAGTGACCGTATCTATTTTTGGCCGGGCCACCCCGGTTGAACTTGAATTTACGCAGGTCTCAAAGCAGACCTGACGTAGTAACCCCGAGTGTGGGAGGCGAGGGCGCGCACGTCCAGACCAGACCACACAACCACATAAAGCCAATGGTTGCGACCAGAGGTTGGTAAACAAAGGAAGCCATCATGGCCAAAAAGATAGCCGGGACGCTAAAGCTGCAAGTCCCCGCCGGTAAGGCAAACCCGTCCCCCCCTGTGGGCCCAGCATTGGGTCAACGCGGCATTAACATCATGGAATTCTGTAAGGCGTTCAACGCCAAAACGCAGGAGCTGGAGGCCGGCGCGCCATGCCCGACCATCATCACGTATTACGTTGATAAATCCTTCACCATGGACATCAAAACCCCGCCAGCATCGTATATGCTGCGCAAGGCTGCCGGTGTTAAATCTGGTGCGAATAACCCCGCCAAGGAGGTCGTTGGTTCGGTTTCGCTCAAGCAGGTCAAGGAAATTGCCGAAGCCAAGATGCGCGACCTGAACGCGGTCGACATCGAGGGTGCAATGAAAATCATCATGGGCTCGGCCCGCTCGATGGGTATTGAGGTGAAAGGTTAGTCTTATGGCAAATGTAGGAAAACGTTTTACCGCTGCCAAAGCAGCCTTTGAAGGTAAAAATGAAGTCTCAGTCGAAGAAGCCGTTGCCTTGGTGAAAGCCAACGCCACCGCAAAATTTGACGAAACCGTAGATATCGTGTTTGCACTGGGTGTTGACCCGCGCCACGCTGACCAAATGGTGCGCGGCG
>CAZSSS010000430.1:0-2098 GCA_964609255.1 uncultured Rhodobacterales bacterium | reverse complement strand
TATTTATATACTACAAGATCTTGACGCTGATTTGCTGATCACCGAACAGCCGCTTGCGATGTCACCCTGCCCGCAAATATCCGGGGATGAAATTCAGGTGTTAAAAACCGGTAATCCGGTTGATTTTGCCAATACAAATGCTGAGGATACCGCCTATATCGTCTATACCTCGGGCACCGGTGGTAAACCAAAAGGCGTTGTTCACGCACAACGCGCGGCCTTTGCACGGCGGATGATGTGGCAGGGCTGGTATGGGTTGCAAAGCAATGACAGGGTTTTGCATGCGGGGGCTTTCAACTGGACCTATACTTTGGGCGCAGGCCTGACAGACCCTTGGGCCAATGGCGCAACGGCATTGATTTATACGGGCAAAAAATCAAAAACCGTCTGGGCAGAAATCGCGGCACAGCATTCACCAACAATTTTTGCGGCTGCACCCGGTATTTACCGCCAGATACTGGCAGGGCCGCAGGGGCTGGCCGCCGCTTTTGTCAGCCTTCGCCATGGTATCAGCGCGGGTGAGCAACTGCCCCTCAGCACCCTGCAAGACTGGAACACCCGCATTGGTAAGCCCATCTATGAGGCTTTGGGCATGAGCGAAATCTCGACCTATATTTCACATTCCCCT
Source organism: uncultured Rhodobacterales bacterium (assembly GCA_964609255.1). Taxonomy (GTDB): domain Bacteria; phylum Pseudomonadota; class Alphaproteobacteria; order Rhodobacterales; family Rhodobacteraceae; genus UBA3077. The sequence goes on along the minus strand of CAZSSS010000430.1, from coordinate 1,470 downwards.
AGTAATGCACCGCGCGCGGGAACCGCTGGACTGCCGCAAAAGGGCCGAAAAATCGCCATTCTTGACGACCAAAAAAAACCGGTTGCCATAGATAAGCCGGGCAATTTGGCGGTGCACAGTCGCGACCCCGGCTTAATGAAACGTTACCTCCATCAGCAGCCGATTGCTGGCGAATGGTTTCTGACCGGCGACCGGGCGCGCATGGATAATGACGGTTATATCACCTACCTGGGGCGCAATGACGACATGCTGAATGCCGGCGGATATCGCGTTTCCCCCTTAGAAATAACCACTTGTCTTTCGGCTTTGGCGGGTATCACCGATTGCGCGGCCATGGAAATATTGGTCAAAAAAGACACACGGGTTATTGCCGCGTTTTATTCTGGCACTCAATTTTCCGAAACCCAGCTCAAAAACCATTGCACTTTGACTTTGGCGGCATATAAATGCCCTCGGCTTTTTATTCATCTTGATGGCCTTCCGCGCTCTGAAAACGGCAAATTGTTAAAACGCGCATTGCAACAAAAATTTGATTGGAAAGACAATGACGACCCTTGAAATCATTTCTGATCCGATCTGCCCCTGGTGCTATATTGGCAAGACCAAGCTGGAAAAAGCACTGCATCAAGTGCCGGACCATCCTTTTATTATCTCATGGAAACCGTTTCAACTAAACCCGAATATGCCAGCACAAGGCATGGATCGCCGTGAATATCTGGAACGTAAATTTGGAGGCCAAACGCAGGCCGTGCAGGTCTATGGCCAGATCGCAACAGCCGCCACGGCCGCCGGGCTGGACATTGATTTTGAAAAAATGCGCCGCACTCCAAATACAATTGACGCACATCGAGTGATTTACTGGGCCGGAGTTGAAGGGGTGCAGAACGAATTTGTCGCGTGCCTCTTTAACGGTTTCTTCAAAGAAGGCTGGGATATTTCAGACCACAAAACACTGGTTGATGCTGCGGTTTCTGTTGGCATGGATGGCGAAATGATCAGCCGATTGCTGAAATCCGATGCCGAAACAGTTGCGACACGTGCCAGCGATACCCATTCACGCGAAATGGGGGTTACCGGCGTGCCAACGTTTTTGATTGATGGACAATATGTGGTATCGGGCGCGCGCGAACCGGAATTCTGGGTGGATTTGATTAACGAAATCAACGCGATAAACCGGAAAACCGACACAGATGTTTAACCCAACGAAACCATTGGGCCGCGTTGAGTTTATCATTTTGGTGGCGCTAATGTCATCGCTAATGGCGCTGGCCACCGATGCAATATTACCGGCATTCCCACAAATTGCCCAAGATTTGGGCCTGAATAACCAAAACCAGACCCAGCTAACTGTATCGCTTTTTATGCTTGGCGCTGGCTTTGGCCAATTGTTTTTTGGGCCGTTGGCTGATTATGCCGGACGGCGGATTGCCATTTTTTTTCGATGTATCGGCTGTCTGCCGATTGGAGCGG
>CAZSSS010000429.1:0-2101 GCA_964609255.1 uncultured Rhodobacterales bacterium | reverse complement strand
TACACCAACCTGACTCTGCCGCTCGCGTTCCTTGATTCCAATTTGCGAGCGGTGTTTGATAAAGACGGTACTGGGATCAAAAGCTCCTGAGGAAGACCCTCTCGCGCGCACAGTTATCAGCGGGCAATGATGATCAACACAATTCGCAATAAGCCGGATCTGCCAGTGAAACCGGTGTTTGGCATGCCAAACCGCACCACCAACTCGAATATCGTCAGCAATGCATTCAGGGCAAAACCTAATATTCCCGCGCGCAAAAATATTGGATCTGTAGTTTTCCAGTCCTACTCGAATGGATTTCCCATCGCATTTATTTGGTGTAGAAAGGGAAAAGGCGTTGTTGGGCAGAGATGAGATATGGCGAAGCCGTTCGATTGCATGAAGGTCTCCTTGCGCCAGCTCTTGCGGGTCAATGGCCAAATCGAGTGCAAAATCATAGAGTGACCTGCATTGATTTTTGCATGCTAATCGGGATGCGAAAGATATAGGAAGCTCATACGGTGAGGCTTTAAGCCTTAGTGGTAAAATGGTCATTTCATGCTTTCCCGCTTGGTCGGAATCAAGCTGAACTTTGGATGCCTATGGCTAAGTTTTTCACTTCTCGTCCAGTTCTCGGCAGGAAAGAGCGGTTTTTGACGGTGTTTTGGTTTCATGCCTCACCTGCGGCGGTATTTTGGAACTGGTCGCGTTCATAAACACGAATATCCCCACATGCACTTATGGCTGGAGAAATCCCATCTCTGTCAAATTGGCGGGCCAAATGGATTGGGGCAATATCAAACTGTTCGGAGAGCTGTCCTAACGTCGCAAAACGTTTTTCAAAGTGAAGGATACTGTCGAAGCTGATGTAACTGCGTTGGTGATTGGTATTTGGGTTGCGTTTTTTAATTTGCTGCAACAAGCCCTCATCTCGAAGCTTCCGAATTGAGATCACACTGATCCGCAAGTAGGATGCCGTCTCCCGCAATGACAAATCCCTTGTCAGCTCAATCGCAAGCCTGTCAAATACCGCATCAGAACTTACCGCTATTTGGTGGAGCCCGGATCCTTCTGTCCGCCTTAGAAAACTGTTTAAGCGACCCCAATGCCACGCAGCCAAGATTTTGGATATTGGAACACCTTTCAGGCGGCAAAAATCTTTAAGCGGCATAAAACCAGCATCGCCACCAATGGGCGGTAATTGATCAAGATCGGCAAGGCAGCTTTCTATCTCACTGCGCCTCAGGTATCGCAGTGCTGACCCAAACTGAATTGCGTGAAACACACCCAGTTTTATCAATGCCTTCACCTGTGTTGGCTTCAGAGCCAACATGCCTGAAGCCTCTTCCAAATTGCAGAGCTTGTTCCAAAATTCCTGAACGCGCCTCAGGTCAGATACGTCAATCTCGGTAACCGTTTGGGCTTTATCAAACGGCAAGCCCTCAAGGTGGCATAGCAGTCGCTTGATGAAGCTACCGCTCAGACCAGTTCGCTTTCTTGCCTCATCAAAGGTGATGCAGGATACAAACTCCACTGGATGTCCCAGAATATCGCGCGTGTTCGTTATGGGGTATTTCTCAAAAACATATGCTCGAACGCTGTCCGCGATATCAACAACGGCTGGATTGTTATGCGTTGACTGTAGCCAGGCGTAGAATACCCCCATATCTGTCGCAGCATAGGGGCGCGAAGTGCCTGTTTTAGTCCGCAACTTGTCCAGATGCTCCCAAAGCCCCAAAGGGCCGCTGCAAAGGCCCTTAAAGCCCCGCTCGCAAGCCTCACGCTGTAATTGTGGTGGTAGCCTCAGAATGTCAGTCTGCGGCATGTGTGACAGCATCACGCCCAGTGTGAGGCAAGCGCGATGTAATTGTGTCAAATCCATCCGCTGCAGCCAATCGCTTGCTGCACCATGCCAAATACGGTTTCGGACATATGTTTCAAAGGATGTGGTGCATAGATCTTTTGCCGCTCCTGCAGCGCTTTGGATGGAAGGCAGGTGGCGCAATATCTGCGCCACCACGTCGTAAGTTTCGTGGGATGTCTTGGCCAAAGGCAAGGCCATCAACGCGGTGCGGTGTAACTCGCAACGGTAAAGACAACAAACTGACCATTCCAATAGCTG
>CAZSSS010000428.1:0-2109 GCA_964609255.1 uncultured Rhodobacterales bacterium | reverse complement strand
GTAACACAACACCAACGATAAGCAGAATAAACAGGCCAAGAACTTCATACATACGATTCTTTTTAATAAACTCTGCAACACCATCAGCCAATAGCATCATTGCAAGACCTGAAACCAGAATTGCAATTGCAAGCACCCAGAATTCTTTAGTGATAGCTAATGCAGACAGGATGGAATCAAAGCTGAAGATCAAATTCATGAACACAATCAGCAAGATGACCTGAACCGTGGATCTGCCTTTGCGATGCAGGGGGTCATCCTCAAGATGTTCAATAACCAGCATATGGCTGATTTCTTTAACGGCTGTATACATGATGAATACGCCGCCAAACAGAAAGACCAGAACAGCGAAATTGAACTGGCCCTCAATGATCCCCGGAATATTCAGGGAAAAGAACGGCGCGTCCAGAACTTCGATCAGTTGCATCATTACAAAAAGCAGCACAATGCGCAGCGCGACGGCAATCAAAATCCCCCATTTACGCACCTTCGCCTGATCTTCCAGCGGCGCACGGCGCGATTCGATGGAAATATAAAGCAGGTTGTCGAAGCCAAGCACGGCTTGCAGGAATATTAAAACCCCAAGATTGCCAAGGTTGGCAAAAGTAAAAAGATCAGCCATTGTGTGCTCCTGAATTTAATTTGGGGCAGCAAGCCACAAATCCTGTTATTAGGCAAGGCCCAGATCAGCCGCCATTTCCGATACAAAGCCGAGCGTAGCGAGGCCAAGCCCAAAGGGAAGGGTCGAATTGCGCAAGCAATTCCGGCGCTGAACTGCGGGAGCCGTTTGGCCACAAGACATCAGTATGCTGGTCGGGTGGATTCAAAATTCCTTAATTCAAAATCAACGCGCGATAAGCATCCGGCGACCAGCGGCAGGCAAAACCGTCGCCATCGGGATCAAGATTAAGCGGGTCTTCTTGCGGGCCACCATTGGCCAAAAAGTTGCGTTGCGCGTTGTCTACACTGTTAAACTTTGCGCATTGGGCGCGGCTGTTGGTGCGGCGAATGGCCGGTCGGCGGATGATACGCTGGCCAACGGAATTGGTGGTTGAACGCGCATAGGCAATGATATTTACACCGGCAATAACCTCGGGCATGGCACCGGGGGCGATGACAATGCGCTGTGCAGCAGCCGCCGAAATTGCGGCGGCGTCCGCTTCACGCGCGATGCGCTGTTCTTCTTGTGATTGCAGGCTAAGGTTCAAAATACCATTATCAGACGCGATTGTTTCACCAGTAATCGGGTCAATTTGCGGAGTGAAATTTGTAACATCACCGGCGGGTTGGGTTTGCGCAGTGGCAGCAAGGGCCGCGTCAACTGCATCTGACAGGCTGGCTGTCATTTCAGAATCGGTTGGTTGTTGTTGGGGGGATGGCATGAATGTATCAACAGATTGATAGACCGGTTGCCGGACCCCGCCAATGGGGGGGAAATCGGTGTTTGACCCGGCTTCGGTGTCACAGCCTGCAAGGGCAATAACGCTCAGCGCCAAATATCCAAAAGAACAAAGTTTCATCTTACTCTCCTACCACCATTTTTCCGGCTTAACTTCAAACTTGCTGGCGGTTTCCAGCGCATAAGCGACATTGAGCATATCAGCCTCGGCCCAGGGTTGGCCGATAATTTGCAGCCCAAGCGGAAGTCCGCTTTTGTCAAGGCCCGCGGGCACCGAAATGCCCGGCAGCCCCGCAAGATTAACGGTGACTGTAAAGACATCGTTAAGATACATCTTGATCGGGTCGACATCCGCCATTTCACCCAAACCAAACGCCGCAGACGGGGTGGCAGGTGTAAGGATGGCGTCGATACCGCTGGCAAAAACCTTTTCAAAATCCTGTTTGATCAGGGTGCGCACTTTTTGGGCGCGGATGTAATAGGCGTCATAAAACCCCGCCGAAAGCACATAAGCGCCGATCATGATGCGGCGCTGAACCTCGGGGCCAAAGCCCTCAGCCCTTGTGCGGGCATACATGTCGTCAATGCCTTCGCCAGCGTTGATTTTGGCGCGATGGCCATATTTAACGCCGTCGTACCGCGCAAGGTTTGAGGAGGCCTCAGCGGGTGCAATCACATAATAGGCGGGCAGGGCGTATTTGGTGTGGGGC
>CAZSSS010000427.1:0-2109 GCA_964609255.1 uncultured Rhodobacterales bacterium | reverse complement strand
AGATAATTGCCGCCAATGCCAACCAAAAGCATCGACAACCCAATCGGCATACGCAAAAAGATCAACAGCAGCACCACCGCAAACGACCAGAGGCCAAGGTCAAAGTTGCTCAATGAAATACCCCCGAGGTCGGGCGCTGCCGCCCTGTCACCAGATAATTAAAGGACCGCGCCACACAAAACACACAGATGATCACAAAAATCACCGCGCCAACCAGCGCGGCGGCATACCCCCACCACAGCGGAAATTGCAATATCCAGGTGGTTTCGCCGTAGCCATATTTATCTAGCGTGCCCAGATAATGCCGATAGGTCAGATAAGCCGCCACCACCAGCAGCAAAATATCCGCCACCAGATCAATTAACCGGTTGATGCCGTTGCTAAATGCGTTGGTCAGGATTTCAACGCTGGCATGGCCTCGGTTCAGGGTCACCAGCGGCATGAACGCAAAAATGATAAAAGCCATGCCGGTCTCGATCAGCTCGGTTTCACCGGGGATCGGGCCGATGGCCAGTAATGGTTCGATAATGATGTCATGGGATTTTTTCAGCCACAGCGCGAATTTGCTAATCGACAGGCCGGCCACGCTGATCACTGTCATCAACATGACCGCCAGCAAAACCAGCCCGCCCGCAATCGCGCTGAGCCGTGCCAAAGCGCACGCCCATCTTTCAACCCTGTTGATCAATTTAACCCCCGATAATATTTGGCGCATTATTCAGAGTTTCGACATCAAAGCCAGCGACTTTTTTGTAATCCGCCGCCATTTTGGCCATTTCATCGGGTGACAAAATGTCCTCAACCGCCGCAAACTGCCCATCGCAGCGCTCCTCTATTACCTGCATCACCACATCCGGCCCATTGCCGCGATTGGCCAGCACAATAGCATTACAAACCGGCCGGCGTTCCGTGTCATAGGCTTCCAGCGCGGCATTATTCACCCCGAACATCGCAAAGCATTTCCCCAAAACCCGCGCATCAATAATCGCCTGTGTCGCCCCGTTGCTGCCAATCGGATACATCGCGTGCGCAGCATCCCCCAACAGCGTTACATTGCCAAACGTCCAGCGCGCCAGCGGATCGCGGTCAATCATCGGGAATTCGTGAATGATATTGGCCTCGCGGATAAGGTGCGGAATATCCAGCCAGTCAAAATTCCAGTTCTCAAACTGCGGCAAGAAATCTTCCAGCTTGCCGTGCCGGTTGTAATCCTCGCGGTTCCACGCCGCATTAGGGTCAAATTTCAGCTCGGCAATCCAGTTGATCAGGGATTTACCATCCGCATCGGGTTTGCCAATCGGATAAACCACAAATTTCTGGTCCTGATGCCCCGCCATGCCCATGGTTGCACCACTTAAAAATGCCTTTGCGGTGGTTGTGCCACGCCACAAAACCGCACCAGCCCAAATCGGTGGCCCTTCCTTCGGGTAAAATCCCGCGCGGATACCCGAATGAATGCCATCCGCCGCAACCAAAACATCACCGCTGATTTTGCGGCCATCCCCGAGCATCACAACAACCCCGTCCGCCGTTTGTTCAAACCTTGTCACCGCACAGTTGGTTTTCACACAATCAACCCCCAGCCGGGCAATAACCGCATCAAACAACATCATTTGCAACGCGCCGCGATGCACCGAATATTGTGGCCAGTGATACCCCGCCCATTTTCCCCGTTCCTCTGCCCAGATCGGCAGGCCAAGCTTGCTAAAATAGGCCACCTCGCGGGTCCGCACCCCGATGGCCTCCAATTCATCCCCAAGCCCCAATTCATACAATTCGCGCACCGAATGAGGTTGCAGATTAATCCCCACCCCCAAAGGCGTGATTTCCTTGACCGCCTCAAAAACCTTCACCGGAAGGCCAAGCTGATGGCACGTCAACGCCATGGTTAACCCGCCAATTCCGGCACCCGAAATAATCACAGTCATCGGCATTTCCTTTGTGTTTTTTACCTTATACAAAACTTATGCAAAAATTATGGGAGAATTACAGTGAAAAATATTCCCGATGACCGTTTTGAACGCGACGTTATCTCGCCGGTTTGCGGCATAGACGAGGCCGGTCGTGGCCCATGGGCAGGCCCGGTTGTCGCCAGCGCCGTGATCCTTG
>CAZSSS010000426.1:0-2111 GCA_964609255.1 uncultured Rhodobacterales bacterium | reverse complement strand
CCAATGGTTTGGTATATTCCGCCGCTCAGCCCTATTCAAAACGCTGCCGAGGCTGGCGCGATTTCGGTTAACAACAATATGCCAGACGTAAAATCCCTGCGTATTCCGGTGAAATATCTGGCCAATATGCTGACAGCGGGTGACGAAGCCCCTGTAGTCACAGCATTGGAACGGATGCTGGCGATGCGCGGGTATATGCGCTCCAAATCCATTGACGGTGTGGTTGATCTTGGCATTGCCAAACAGGTTGGCCTGACGCCGTTGCAAATTGAAGACATGTATAAAATCTTGGCGATTGCCGATTACGAGGAACGTTTCAAAGTGCCATCAGCGCACCGCGAAAACGCCGAAGATGCCTTTGATATCAAAGGTGGCTGTGGCTTTACCGATGGCAATGGTTGTTCCACCGGTTCCAGCGGCAAGAAAATGTTCGGCTCGCGTAAATTTGTTGTTCCAACAGGAGGTGCAAGATGAACAAGACATTCAAAGCACTCAGCGTACTGCTTTCATACCCTTCAGAGGGTCTGAAAGAAGCCGCGTCAGAGATCGGCGAGATCATCGCGAAGGAGGGTATTCTTACCCCTGACGCGGTGGGGAAAATCCAGCCTTTGCTGACAGACATCCGCGAAATGGATGTCTATGACCTTCAAGAAAGTTTCGTTCTGCTGTTTGACCGTTCGCGCACGCTCAGCCTTAACTTGTTTGAACATGTGCATGGCGAAAGCCGCGATCGTGGCCCGGCAATGGTTGATCTACTGGAAACATATCGTGCAGGCGGGTTTGATCTGGTCAGCACTGAATTGCCGGATCATCTGCCGATTTTGCTGGAATTTCTTGCGGCGCGGCCAATGGCTGAAGCAAAAGAAATGTTAAATGACGCAGGCCATATTCTGGCGGCATTGGCCGAACGTCTGACACGTCGCGAAAGCAATTATGCGGCGGTTCTGGCAGGGTTGGCAGAATTTGCCGAAGCCAAAACATCCAGCGAAATGGCACAGGAATTGTTGTCCGTCAAAGACGATGATCCAAACGACCTTGAAGCACTGGACGATGTTTGGGAGGAAGCCGAAATAACCTTTGGCCCGGACCCCGACGCTGGCTGCCCTGTCAGCCGTGATCTGCTGGCCAATATGGACAAACCAATTTCGCAGCCAAGCGCTGCGGTGAATGAATAGGAGGCAAAAATGCATCAGTTTCTCTACGGAACCTTTCCCTATATCGCGCTAACTGTGTTAGCGATTGGGTCAATTGCACGATATGAGCGTGACCCTTTTACGTGGAAATCCGGCTCTAGCCAGTTTTTGCGGCGCAAGCAGCTTATATGGGGGTCAATTTTCTTTCACGTTGGCGTTTTGGCAATTTTTGGCGGCCATCTGGTTGGCCTGCTGACACCGCTTTCAGTTTGGGAAGCGTTGGGCGTAAGCCACGGCACCAAACAATGGATCGCGATCATTCTGGGCGGTGTTGCTGGCATTACCATGCTGGTGGGCGGCCTTATGCTGGCCCATCGACGGTTGTTTGATGCCCGTGTTCGGGCGCGCAGCACCTTTGCTGATACCGCGATTTTGTTGATGCTGATTGTTCAGGTTATTCTTGGCCTGACAACAATTTTTGTCAGCTTGCAACATCTCGACGGCGAAGAAATGACCAAGTTCATGCATTGGGCAGGCGGCATATTCCTGTTTGACGGGGACGCAGCCAGTTATATTGCTGACGTGAACATCCTGTTCAAACTGCACATCTTCTTTGGTTTGACGATCTTCCTAATCTTTCCCTTCACACGGTTGGTCCACATGTTGTCAGCCCCCGTGCGGTTCTTGTGGCGGCCCGGGTTTCAGGTTGTGCGTACACGCAAAGGAAAAAAATCATGAACCCGTTAATGCCTGACGTTATCGTCAACGGTGAAACTATCCCCTCGGCAGAAATCGCTGCCGAGGCCCAGAACCACAACGCTCCAGCTGGTAAACCCGGCTGGGCATGGAAAGCGGCGGCGCGCGCCATGGTTATTCGCGCGCTGTTGCTGCAAGAAGCAGGGCGGATGGGTTTAAAACCTGATCCACAAATGTTGACAAAAGACAAACAGGAAACCGAAGACGAGTCCTTGATTCGTG
>CAZSSS010000425.1:0-2119 GCA_964609255.1 uncultured Rhodobacterales bacterium | reverse complement strand
ACCACGCACCCTACGGAGCTATGGACAAAACCGCACGCCCTTGATACCCGTCAAACGAGACCTTCAAGGACATCTAAAATGCCCAAACAAGCCGGTCTGGGCTTTGCCCTTGCCACCATCCTGCTGGACGCCATTGGCGTTGGCTTGATCTTTCCGATCATGCCGGACCTTTTGGAAAGCCTTGGCTTTGACACCGTTTCTGACGCCACGCTTTATGGCGGTGCGTTGATCACTGTTTATGCGGTCATGCAGTTCTTTTTCTCGCCGATCATTGGCAATCTGTCAGACCGCTTTGGCCGTCGCCCGGTGCTGCTGATCGCCATTGGCGCGATGGGCGTGGATTACCTGATCATGGGCTTTGCCACGGTGTTCTGGGTGCTGTTTATTGGCCGTGTTTTGGCGGGTATTGCCGGGGCCACAATTGCCACGGCCTCGGCCTATATTGCTGATATCAGCAAACCCGAGGACAAGGCCAAAAACTTTGGCCTGATTGGCGCGACATACGGGGTTGGGTTTATTCTTGGGCCTGCGCTTGGCGGGTTGCTGGGCGGCATAGATTTGCACCTGCCGTTTTTTGTGGCAGCGGGACTGACGGCCATGAACTTTCTGTTTGGGCTGGTCGCCATCCCTGAATCTCTGGCGGTTTCAAAACGCCGTAATTTCACCTGGGCGCGGGCCAGTCCTTTTCGGGCGCTACGGCGTGCATTTCGTCACAAAACCCTGCGCGGATTGTTTTGGGCCACCTTTCTGATCATGATCGCCAGCTATGTTTACCCCGTGGTTTGGGCGTTTTTTGGCAAAGAGCGTTTTGGCTGGGATCCAAAGATCATCGGCTTTACGCTTACGGCGTTTGGTGCCTGTGTTATCATTGTGCAGGGGGTTCTTTTAAGCCCGATTATCAAAGCCTTAGGTGAGGTCAAAACCATTCATCTTGGCAATACCATTATTGTTATCGGCCTGCTTTGCCTTGGGTTTGCCGATACGCCATGGATGATATTTGCGCTTTTGCCGTTGCTGGCCCTTGGCGATATCGCCGGGCCTGCTTTGACCGCGTATATGTCCAATCTGGTTGACGAATCAGAACAGGGCGATTTGCAGGGGGTTTTTGCCAGTATTGAGGCGATGGCCGCAATTGTAGCGCCTCCGGTGATGGCGGGGTTATTCTTTGCCTTTACCGCAAATGAAAAACTGCCCTATCTGCCGGGTGCGCCGTTTTTGTTGGCAGCCGTTATTGTGGTGGTCGCCAGCATTATTATGCTGCGCAGCTTGCGTCAAACGTCGGGGTAATGGCGTTCATAAAGGGCGCGCAATGTTTTATCCTTGAACAGAGAGCTGACCGAGGCACCGCTGGCGATATTTTTGATAGCTTGGGCATAAACTGGCGCGGTTGGCACCATGCGGATTTTCTTGCATTTTCCGACCTCGTGCGTGGCCTCGATGCTGTCGGTAATCACCAGTGATTTCATGGTAGATTTCATAATCCGTTCAACCGCGGGGCCAGATAAAACCCCGTGAGTAATATAGGCATGGACCTCTTTTGCGCCTTTTTCGGTCAGCAAATCCGCGGCTTTGCACAGGGTGCCGGCGGTGTCGCAAATGTCATCCAGAATGATACATACGCGGTCCTTGACCTCACCGATCACGGTCATGCCTGCGATTTCGCCCGGCGCATTGCGGCGCTTGTCAACAATCGCCAGCTCTGTGCCTGTGTTTTGCGCCAGTTGCCGCGCGCGGGCAACCCCGCCCACATCGGGTGAAACAATGGTAATATGGCTTAAGTCTTTGAAATTATGTCGAACATCCAGTGCAAAAATTGGCGAGGCATAAAGGTTATCCACCGGAATATCAAAAAACCCCTGAATTTGCGCGGCGTGTAAATCCATGGTCAAAATACGGTCAATGCCGGATTTGGTCAGCAAATTGGCAACCAGTTTGGCTGAAATAGGGGTGCGCGCCTTGGTGCGCCGATCTTGGCGGGCATAGCCAAAATAGGGGATCACAGCGGTGATGCGCTTAGCGCTGGAGCGTTTCAGCGCGTCGGTGATGATCATCAATTCCATCAAATGGGTATTTGCGGGGTTGGAGGTCGGCTGGATGATAAACATATCTTCGTTGCGGA
>CAZSSS010000424.1:0-2122 GCA_964609255.1 uncultured Rhodobacterales bacterium | reverse complement strand
CGAGGTCATGGCCGGATGGGATATAGCGGAACATAATCCCAAGCGTGAATGGACCTATCATGACATCAAGAAAAAATTCACCGTCGAAAAAATGCTGGTTGATGCTGAGCAGCCACAAATACTGGACATAAAGGTGTTCTGTTTTTTTGGCGAACCGGTGCTGATACACCATATTTTTGACCGCGAAGCAGGGAACGCCAAAATATTTTTGACGCCTGAATGGGAAATTGTGGATGTTTGGTATGTTGCTAAAGCCCATAAAAATTTACCGGAACGTCCTGAAAATCTGGATGAAATATTGCGGCTTGCCAAACTGCTGGGGGCGGGGTTTGATTTTGCTCGGGTGGATTTTATGCTGTGTAACGGGGAAATATATTTCGGAGAGTTAACCAGCTCTCCCATAGCAGGCGACGCTATGTTTAAGCCTCATAGCTTTGATTATGGTCTGTTTGATCAGTATCAACGTATTCGCGACCAGAAAATTTCCCAAGCACGCGACAAATATCACAGAATCGCGCAGCAACAGATAATTCCCAAGTAACCGGTGGCGCTTGTTGCAGGGGTCTTGTAGCGTGGAAAAAAACCTGAACGGAGCACGCAATGGCTGTCACAATTTGCACATGGAATATAAATTCAATTCGCCTCCGAGAGGGGCTTGTGTTGCAATTATTACGAGAGCAGCAGCCCGATATTTTATGCTTGCAGGAATGTAAATCGCTGTTGGAATTGATGCCGCGCGACGGGTTTGCAGAACTTGGTTATTCGCTGATTGGCCGAGGGCAAAAAGGGTATAACGGCGTGGCGATCCTGTCGCGCTTACCGATGCAAGACGCGGGCAGCCGCGATTTTTGTAACAAAGGTGATGCACGTCATGTGGCCGGACGGCTGCAAAACGGCATGACGATCCACAACTTTTATGTGCCCGCCGGGGGTGACAAACCAGACAGAACGGTCAACGAGAAATTCGGCCATAAGCTCGATTTTTTGACCGAAATGCAGGGGTGGTTTGCTGATGAAACCCCGCAAAAATCAATTTTGGTGGGTGATCTGAACATCGCCCCGCTGCCAGATGATGTCTGGTCGCATAAACAATTGTTGAAAATCGTCAGCCACACCCCGATCGAGGTTGAGCATCTGACCAATGTCATGCAAGCCGGAAACTGGGTCGATATTACCCGCCAAGACATGCCAACCGGAAAAGTCTATAGCTGGTGGTCTTATCGCGCCAAAGATTGGGATACGGCGGATAAAGGCCGGCGGCTGGATCATATTTGGGCAACCGCAGATATTGCGGCAACCGGCAGCGGCAGCAAAATTTTGCGCCCCGTGCGGGGGTGGGAAAAACCGTCAGATCACGCGCCGGTATTCGCAAGTTTTGCGTTGTGATTGATGCGGTTAAGGACGGGTTTATCGGGCGTATAACCCTGAATAATCCTGCCAAACACAACCCGCTCGACCGCGCGGCAATGGCACAAATCATCGAGATTCTGGCAGGGTGGCAAAACAGCGATATCCGCGCTGTTATTTTAACAGGGCGCGGCAAAAGCTTTTGTTCTGGCGTGTCACTGGCTGAGATCGCGGCGGTGGATTGGTCTGATAACCCGTTGGAAAAGCTGTGCGATTGTGTTGAAAACTTCCCCGCGCCGATAATTTGTGCGCTGCAAGGCGGGGTTTACGGTGGCGGGGTTGAACTGGCGCTGGCCTGTGATTTTCGCATTGGTATTTCGCAGTTGAAAATGCTTGTGCCTCCGGCCAAACTGGGTATTCATTATCAGGCGTCGGGCATTGCGCGCGCGGTTCAGCGGTTGGGGGCGCAAATGGCGCGGCGGGTGTTTTTGCTGGCGGAGGAATTTGAAGATGCCGCGCTGTTGGAATGCGGGTTTCTGGACTATCAGGTTGAGGGTGATACCTTGGATATGCAGGCCGAGGCATTGGCAAGCCAGATTTCCAGCCTTGCGCCAGCGGCGGTGCAGGGCATGAAACAAACCATCGTTGAAATCAGCGCCAACAGGCTGGACAGCGCCGCGGCTGACCGGCGTGTTGCCGCAAGTTTTGCATCAACTGACCATGCTGAGGGCCTTGCAGCCCAAGCCGCCAAACGCCCGGCCAAATTTACAGGCTG
>CAZSSS010000423.1:0-2123 GCA_964609255.1 uncultured Rhodobacterales bacterium | reverse complement strand
GGTGGTTTGGCGTCCAGTGCTTTCTGTTATGCGAATCATTTGTTTTATTGATGGTTGGATATCCGCTTATTACACCAGTATTTGATTATAAGTCATCAACCGTGACCTATAATTAACAGATGGGTCATTCCGATATGCGGAAAAACAACCAAAGAACCGCAAGAATCTAACAAAATCGATTCGAATGTGAAAATCTTTTCAAGAATTTGACTGATTGGTAAACAGACTTAGCGCAATATCGGCATTTTCAAAGTCAGATTGCTTGGATTGAGCCAAAATCTGTGCATCCTCATCAACGCCCCATTGTTCAATCTGCCAATCATCGTCAAGGCGCGACAGTCTCCAGCCGGTTTTGGCATCAATATGATGACGCGCCACCGCAAGGCCAATAATCAGCGAACCGGATAATTTCACGAGATCATAAAACGCGGTTAGTTGGAACAGGTCAAATTGCTCAATACAACTCCGAAGTTTTTGAATGCTCAACCGATCCTGTTCAACCGCGATAATTCCGTGGGTAACGCGCAACGGCGCAGCCAGATCTCGGGCGGCCCATGTCAGCAGCGGATCCCAGTGTTTTGCCTGACGTGCGATCAGTTCAACAGGTGCATCAGCCCGATAACACAACAAATCGGTTTCGCCATAACCCGCAAGATTACCGACAATTTCGCTGTATTCCGTTTCGGCGGCATCCAGCGCGGCCTCAGCAATGCGGTTAAACGGCATCAGATGTTTTTTGATCTTGCCATCAACCGCCCGCCATTCGCCTGCAACTTTTTCGGCAAACCCTTTTGTCGGCACAATAACCGCCGTTTTGAGCGGCGTTTTAAGCTGGTGCTTGTCAAGATACACCGAAAACCCGTCAGGGGTTTGAACGACATGTGCTGTTTTCCAAAACCGTTTTGCCACAATCGCCATGCTTAGCCCCAAAGCCGACCGAGCGCTGCGTCAAGTTCCGCAAAATCATTGATGATGATATCCGCACCGGCCGATTTTATACGCTCAACCGAGTGATAACCCCAACTAACGCCAATCGTCGCAAACCCCGCAGCCACGCCCATTTCAATGTCAAATTCGGTATCGCCAACCATAATTGCGCGGGTAACATCAACGCCTGTTTCTTGCAGCGCAGTGTGCAGCATTGATGGGTGCGGTTTGCTGGGGTGGCCATCAGCGGTTTGCGAGGTCACAAAAAATTTGCGCAAATCATGGCTGTCATAGGCGTGATCAAGGCCGCGCATGGCTTTGCCGGTGGCGACGCCCATCAGGATTTGGTCTTGCAAATGCAATCGCTCAAGCGCGCCGCGCGCGCCGGGATACATCGGCACGTTATGTTCGCCGCCCTGCTCAGCGCGTAGGTCAAGAAAGCTTTGTTTATAAAGCGCCACAGCGTCGATATTTTCCGCTGGCGAAAGATCAGGCAACAGCACCGACACCGCACGGTCCAGCGACAGGCCGACAATCGACAGCACATCAGCGCGCGATGGTTCGGGATGACCCGAGAGCGCAAAGGCGCGCTTCATCGCGGCCAAGATAAAATCTTGGCTGTCGATCAGGGTGCCGTCCATATCGAACACAACAAGGCGAAGGTTGCTCATTCGAATATCTTGAACGGGTCTTTGGGCGCCCATTTCAGATCCCATCCGAACATGTCCCAACTGCGTTGCATATGGTCTGGTAAATCAGCCTCGATCATCATGTTTTTCTTTCCGGTCACCGGATGGGTGAATGTGATGCTGCGCGCGTGCAGGTGCATTTTGCGGCTGATATCACCGCCGATTTGCGCGCCCCAGCCCTCGCCATCATTGCTTTGGCTTGACCCGCCATATTTACCGTCACCAATAATCGGGCAGCCAAGTTCGGCCATATGCACGCGCAACTGGTGGGTGCGCCCTGTAATGGGGGACAGGCCAACCCATGTTGTGCGGGTGCCGATGGTTTCAATTACCGCATAATCGGTGGTGGCGCGTTTTGCGCCGGGGGTGTTGTCGACCTATCGCGGGTGGATACAGTGCATTTTTTCACCAGCATTATTGGAGCCATGACCGGCCGCTTTGACAAGGCCGTAATGAATGGTGCCAACTTTGTTGGGCAACCTGCCCGCCACCAGCGCCCAGTAAATC
>CAZSSS010000422.1:0-2123 GCA_964609255.1 uncultured Rhodobacterales bacterium | reverse complement strand
ACAACAGCGTTTCCAGCCACGATTCTATGCGCGCCTTATTGACCCCCAGATCAGCCTGCCCAAACCGAGACCGTGAATAGATGGCGATGGTCGAACGCCCCTCGGTCAAATCAATAAATTTCACTGAGATATAATCGGGGAACCGCAGTGTTGGGGTGCGTTGAACATAGGTAAACCAGCCAACCTCCGGCCCGCCAGCGATGCGCGTTGTGCTGTGCTGGGACAAAACAAAATCATCAAATGCCTTGGCCATCAGGGTTGGGTTGGCGGAATAAACCGGTGCCTCCCGGTCAACGATTTGATTAGCCAGCGATTGGGATGCAACCAAATAGGTATTAGCGGTTGTGGGCCGCTCAAAGTTGAGCGGGTCAACATGCCAAACATCCGGATCACTGCTGACAGTTGCCACACGAAAGAATACAATCGCCAGCAAAACGCCAATCCCGAAAATTAAATAAATTGCTACGCGTAACATTATTGTTGACCTTCTGTTTTTTCGGTTTCGAGCTTTGTTGCGCGGGCTTCTACTAGGTTAACAATATGGTCGATCATTGCCGGATTGTCCAATTTATGGTCTTGCTTGCCTGCAACATAAATCATACCAGCCCCGGCACCGCCGCCAGTAAAGCCAAAATCGGTCATCAATGCCTCGCCCGGCCCGTTCACCACACAACCGATAATCGACAGGCTCATCGGGGTGCGAATATGTTCCAGCCGTTGTTCAAGGGTTGCCACGGTTGAAATCACATCAAACCCCTGCCTTGCGCAGCTTGGGCAGGAAATAATACTGACACCACGATGGCGAAGACCCAGCGATTTCAGTATTTCAAACCCGGCTTTGACCTCTGCCACCGGATCAGCGGACAGGGATACACGAATGGTATCGCCAATGCCTGACCACAACAAATTACCAAGCCCAATTGCGGATTTGATCGAACCGGAAACCAGGCCGCCGGCCTCAGTTATGCCCAGATGAATTGGCGCATCCGTGGCATCTGCCAACCCGTGATATGCCGCAACCGCCATAAAAACATCGGATGCTTTGACGCTGATCTTAAAATTATGAAAGTCATTGTCTTGCAATATCCGAATGTGATTCAGCCCGCTTTCGATCATTGCTTCGGGGCATGGCTCTGCGTATTTGTCCAGCAAATGCTTTTCCAGACTGCCCGCATTAACGCCAATTCTTATGGAACAATTATTGTCTTTGGCCGCTTTAATAACCTCACGGACCCGTTCAGGTGAACCAATATTCCCCGGATTAATACGCAGACAAGCCACGCCCGCCTGCGCGGCCTCGACCCCGCGTTTATAATGAAAATGAATGTCCGCAACCAAGGGCACAGGACTGGCCGCAACAATTTCTTTCATGGCAAAACTGGATGCCTGATCAGGGCAAGACACCCGAACAATATCAGCGCCAGCTTGGGCGCAGCTTTCAATCTGGGCAATAGTCGCTTTTATGTCAGACGTTATGGTATTGGTCATGGTCTGCACAGTTATCGGTGCATCCCCGCCAACCGGAACATTGCCAACCATAATCTGCCGACTTTTACGTCGGTCAATATTACGCCATGGGCGGATGGGATTATGGGTCATATTGCCAAATACTCGTCGTTACAACGACTTGTATAATATAGGAAATTTATTCAGAAGCAAGCGATGCTGCACGAATCTGTTGTTCCGAAACAACCCGCATTTCAGCGGTTATTGTCCCCAGCGCATCAAAACTTTGTTCAATATCGGTTGCTGTCAAAGAAAGCCCGGCAACAACCCCGTCTGTGCCATTTATGGGCCCGAATACTTGCCCGTCAACAAGCAGGTAAACATGCCCTGCATTACCCGCACGTAACGTTGCCAGCTCAGTTCCGGGTTTTATGGTATATTCCTGACCGGCACCCAGAATTGTTTCAAAAATGATGCTGCCATCATCTGCTGTGACCCGCATCCATGCCTCATCATCAGCAAAAATACTGATAATCGGTTCGTGCACAATTGCCGTTAACTGCGGCGCGGCAATGTCAACGGCGGGTTCAAGGATTGCGGTATCGCTGGTGGCATCAGCCACCAAATCAAATGATCCAAACGCTGCTGAGTCAATATCTGCGATTGGCCCATCGCGC
>CAZSSS010000421.1:0-2133 GCA_964609255.1 uncultured Rhodobacterales bacterium | reverse complement strand
GGCTCTGGTAAAAAAGCTCGGCTGATGTTTTCCAGTTTTTTGGCCCATGTATAGCACCAAAATGTTGTTTACAAAAAAACTCTCGCGGGTGTCGTCTTAAGGCTTGCATCGCCAATTTTTCAGCCATTGGCAATTTGCCGGCTTGAACCATATTTGAAATCTTTGTGAATTCTTCGATGGTTTTAGATTTCATAGCGCTTCCTTTTTGCCACGCTTTGTTGTGGCATACCTATTTCAATAGCCAGACCTTGACGCGCACAAAATAACATGATGCAAGAAGGCAATTATTTGAGGGTCACCCATGCTGCGAAGTCTCTATAACTGGACTATTGCCCTTGGCCAAACCCGCTATGCGCTATGGGCTTTGGCAATTGTTGCTTTTGTCGAAAGCTCGGTTTTTCCCATTCCGCCTGATGCTTTGATGATCCCGATGATTATCGCCGCCCCGCGCCGTGCTTTTGTTATTGCGGCGGTCTGCACCGTTTCCTCGGTGGTTGGTGGCATGTTAGGCTATTATATAGGTGCGGTTCTGTTTGACAGTATTGGCCAGCCGGTTTTGGAGTTTTACGGAAAGTCAGCGCAATTTGAATTGCTGAAAACCGCCTATAACGAAAAAGGCATCTGGGCGGTTTTAATCGCCGGGGTTACGCCGTTTCCTTATAAGGTCATTACCATTCTTTCCGGCGCAACCGGCCTGAATTTTGGCCTGTTTATGGCCACAAGCATTTTTGCCCGCGCTTTTCGCTTTTTCGTGATCGCCGCCCTGTTGTGGAAATTCGGCCCGGCAATTAAAGGTTTTATTGAACGCAGGCTTGGCCTGGTTTTTATTGTGGCGCTGGTTTTATTAATCGGTGGCTTCGTCTTGGTGAGGTATCTTTAATGCGGAAAATTGCTCTTTTGGCTGGTGCGGGTTCGGCTGCTATGTTGCTTGGCGCGCTTTATTTTCAATATTTCATGGATTTGCCGCCGTGCAAAATGTGTATATGGCAACGCTGGCCGCATGGCATTGCTATTGCATTGGGATTGCTCGCTTATTTCTTGCCGCTGCGGGTGTTTGCCCTTTTGGGCGCGGCGATAGTGCTGGTTGGTGCAGCGATTGCGGGTTATCATGCGGGCGTTGAAATTGGCGTCTTTGAGGGGCCGAACAGTTGCACCGGCGGCTTTTTGACAGCAGAAAATATTCCGCTCTTTGGCGAAGATAAACCAAATGATGTTGTCCTTTGCGACGAAGTGGTTTGGAGCCTGTTTGGCCTGTCTATGGCGGCGTGGAACGGTATTATTTCCCTTGGGCTTGCCGGAATATGGCTGTTTGCCTTTCGTAAAGGCACCCCTGCCTAAGGTTTTTATGCTGAATACAGATTTGCGTATTGACGGCGCAAGGGGGGGTGGTTATTCACCCCACTCAGAAGATGATGGGCGTCAGGCCGCAAGGTGTGGCAGGGGACTGTAACTCCCTCGGGGCGACCCACGCCTGGTTCGATTCCAGGGTCGCCCACCACCTTCTGAAAACCCCTTGCTTTCCTTGTGTTGTCGATTGTACCGCCTATACAGGGCTGGAAGAGGAAAACAGCCTCCTGAAGAAAATGTGCGCCAAAAAGATGTGGGGTTTTGGCTGGAATATTGCCCGGCAGGGCATGTTTACATGCCCGAGAGGTGCATAAGCGCGTTTATCGCATCTATATCCTAAACTAGAGCTGAACATGTGCCCTCTCATGGCTTGCAAGAAACCATGAGAGGGCAGCGGGACAACCCACAGCAAAACGCCTCGTTATAAATTGGGAGATTATCAGGCCAAAGTTCATGTTTCTGACGGTAGGCAATCCGAGATGACTGTTCTAGACATTTCATATCCTTCATTGTCAACATCCGAATATCAGATGTTGTAATGATCGATTGAATGCACTCTGGCTACTTCGACGGTGGGCTCCCGCAGTCCGGCGCACGCATTGCTTTGCAATACGACCCCTCCCTTTGGGCGTGGCCCTCGGCTTCGCCATCGGGTGCAACGGTCGCTTTGCCCCGTTGGGTAAAGGTTACGTTTGGCTTTAACCGCGCAAATTCTTGGCTGAACGCGTGAGGTCGGTATACTGCCCCTGCGGGCGAAAACGATACAGATATCCATCAAGAACCGAG
>CAZSSS010000420.1:0-2138 GCA_964609255.1 uncultured Rhodobacterales bacterium | reverse complement strand
CCGACATCTTCGGTGTAAACGAAGCGCTCTACCAACTGAGCTAATCACCCGCCGTGGGCGTGTAACTAATCCGGTAAGTGCCCCGCCGCAAGCCCTGTTTTTACATTTTTTGAGAAAATTTTTCAGGACCAGACAATTTGTAGGCAGGCACGAATACCGCATCAACATGCTTTGCAGCCAAATCCGTCAGCATCCACATGGCGCGCGCCTGAACATCACGGGTCACGGGCAAAACTTTTCAGGATTTCTTCTTCGCATTGAAGATCAGCTGCCGCTTTTGCTTTATCGTCATTGCCGGGGTTTTTTATGTCTTTGGAAGGGGCGGCAATACCCTGCGCATCAAAAAACATATCCATGGCAAAATCAACACCCGATTGGGACACGGCCCGCATATCCGGCTCAAAGAATTGCCCCTTAAAGGGGTGGCTGGAGATCGCTTCATAGGATGGGAAATAGTCAACAAAATCAAAAGCATCGCATATTTCAGCGCAGACGGCACGCAACACGGATTTTGACCGCACCGAGGCGGCCAAAACATGTTGACCGCTGGCCGTAGCGGTTAGGGGAACCGGTGATACGGTTAACAAAAACTTCATATCCGGCCGTGTTTCCCGTGCCAGTTTTATAAAATAGGCAAGGTCGTCATAGGTTTCTTTAAAGGTGAAATTGTGAAAGCCGTGCGTGTCAGAATCAAATTCTCCACCGGTGGTGCCGGGGCACATCGGGTAAACCATCCCGTCTTTTTTGTTGATCCATGCCTCGGTCAGGCCAAGGGTGAAAACAAAAATTTTGGTTTTTGTAAATACGCGGCGCACCGCTGCCAAATGGGCGTTTCGGGCATCATCAAGCTGCTGTTTATCATCATAACCCGCTGGTTCTATCATTGGGCGCAACGGGTCAAGCAGTTTGCCGTTTTTCACCCATGCGTCATCAACCGGATCAAACAGCCCCATCGCGCGCTGCAATGTCTGAAGCATCTGGCGGGGTGTATAAATATTGGCATAGCGGGCCGAAAAAATACCGTAATTGAAATCCTTGTGCAGATCCACGGGTAACATATCGGGCGCGGGTTCTTCGTCAACAAAGACGCAGTTCCGCCTGATCAGCGCGCGTGAAAAATGCTGGGCAAAGCAACTGCCAGCCGTGGCGATTTTCTGGTGTCGGCGGATTTTGAATTTGGGGCGGTAAAGACCAGCGATATCCAGCGGGTTACGCGATGAAATCGCCTGATGCCAAAAGGCATGGTCGGGCAAATTTCTATAGGGGTGATCGCTCATTGTTTTTTTGGTTCCGTGATTGCTTGTCAGCAATCATACCAGCAAAATCCTGACCTTCAATTATTGATTGGAATATGCAGCGTTGAATGCGGCACCATTATCATGACGCCGCATAAACTTGGGGTTAATGCGCGGTGGCACCGCCACCTTCAACCGGCTTGATAGCCGCGGCTGCGGCTGCGGCCTCAGCTACTTCGTCCCATTCAATTGAATCAGGCATGCGCGTCAGCGCAATCTCCAAAACGTCCATCACATGGCTTACGGGGATCAGTTCCAGACCATCCTTCACATTGTCCGGAATGTCGGCAAGGTCTTTTTCATTGTCTTTGGGGATCAGCACGGTTTTGATGCCGCCGCGCAATGCCGCCAGCAGCTTTTCCTTAAGCCCGCCAATGGGCAACACGTTACCACGCAGCGTGACTTCGCCGGTCATCGCAACCTCGCGGCGCACCGGAATTTGGGTCAGCACCGAAACAATCGAGGTCACCATCCCGATACCCGCGCTTGGCCCGTCTTTGGGGGTGCCGCCATCGGGCACATGCACATGGATATCAATTTTTTCAAACTCGGGTGGCTTGATGCCCAGCGTCGCGGATTTGGAGCGCACCCAACTGCTGGCCGCATCAATGCTTTCTTTCATCACATCGCCCAGTTTACCCGTGGTTTTCATACGCCCCTTGCCCGGCAAGCGCAGCGCTTCGATTTGCAGCAAATCCCCGCCCACTTGGGTCCAGGCCAGGCCAGTCACCGTGCCAATCTGGTCTTCCTCCTCAGCAAGCCCGTATTTAAACCGCCGCACCCCAAGGAAATCCTCGATATTTTCGGCATTGATCGCAACGGTTTCAGCCTCGTTCATGACAA
>CAZSSS010000419.1:0-2150 GCA_964609255.1 uncultured Rhodobacterales bacterium | reverse complement strand
AAAGGGAACGGCTTTGCGCAGTTTTTTGCTCTCGCTGGATAACTGCGTCCGATTAGTAGAATTCTTTCGGCCTTGACCAATATTTGCGACAGAACCAAAATATCTCATGCAATTCGGGTTCTGGAAGATCGGCATAACGTAGATGGGTCATAACAATGTGTGCAGCTTTTGGCGTAATAAATCCACCAATTCCGGCTGCATATATGCAAATCTGTCAGGAATATTCAGGCAGATAACGCGTTTGTTGTGCAACAAATCGCCAAATAGCGCATTCAAGCGTTTTTTCTGGCGCTGCTCCATCACGAAAATCACTTCAGCCCAGTCGATTTGCTCGGATGACAGTTTTTCATCCGCATCATTGCTTAGCCCAGCAAAATCTGTTTCCATGCCCTCCTGCTCCGCGCAAATATCTGCCGCTGTCGGGCTGCGCATCCGCGCCTTGCCACAAATGAACAGGGCGCGCGTCATGAGAATTTCTTTGTTTCACAAATACTCATTCCAAAATCCCTGCCAGCAATACCTTGGCCGAATTACTGCGCGGTTGCCACAGCCCCCTGTCAATCGCCTCCTGAAACCGCTGAGCCATTTCGCGCAGCGCCGCTGGGTTGGCGTTTTCAATGAATTCGCGTGTTGTGTCATCCTCCAGAAATGCCGCATGCACCAGATCAAAATGATGGTTTTTGACCGCGCCTGTGGTGGCGGCAAAGGCAAACATATAATCCACGGTTGCCGCCATCTCAAACGCGCCTTTGTAACCGTGGCGCTTTACGCCATTGATCCATTTGGGGTTCACCACACGAGACCGGATGACCCGTGCCATTTCCTCATCCAGTGTGCGAATAACGGGGCGTTCAGGGCGCGAATGGTCATTGTGGTAAATCTTTGGCGCAGCGCCTTGCAGATGTTCAATAGTGGCCGCAACGCCACCCTCAAACTGGTAATAATCGTCAGAATCCAGAATATCATGTTCACGATTATCCTGATTATGCACCACCGCCTCAGCCTGTTTTAGCCGTGTTTCCAAAGCATCCCGCGCGGACGCGCCTGCCGCGCCGCCCCCGTATGCATAGCTGCCCCATTGCAAATACGCCTCGGCAAAATCGGATTTATCCTGCCAGATGCGCTCATCAATAAGCGCCTGAAGCCCCGCACCATAAGCGCCGGGCTTTGAGCCAAATATCCGCGCGCCGTCACCCTCAGCCCTAAAACGCGCTGCCGCCGGGTTCATGGCATCGGGTTCATCCAGCGCCATCACCGCGCGCACCGCGCTATCGATCAGGTCAATCTGTGCTGGAAAAGCATCTCGGAAAAATCCCGATATCCGCAGCGTTACATCGACGCGCGGACGGTCCAGCACCGAAAGCGGGATAATCTCAAAACCACTCACCCGATGGCTGGCCCCGTCCCATGTGGGCCGCACCCCCATCAAGGCCAGCATTTGCGCAATATCATCGCCGCCGGTGCGCATATTCGCAGTGCCCCACGCGGTCAAAACCATTGTGCGCGGCCAGTCGCCCTCGTCTTGCAAATGCCGTTCAATCAACGCATAGGCTGATTTCCAGCCCAGTTTCCACGCGGTTGGTGTGGGCAATGTGCGGCTATCGATTGAATAAAAATTCCGCCCCGTTGGCAACACATCAAGACGTCCACGGGTGGGCGCGCCCGAAGGGCCGGGGGCGACGAAACGGCCTGAAAGGCCATTGAGGAGCGCCCGCATTTCCTGAACCCCGCAATCGCGCAGGGCTGGCAAAACCCGTGTTTTCACTTCGTCCATAACCCTCCGCGTGCGCGGCCAGTCAGGCGCAATAATTTGCCCCTCAACCAGCCGAGCGCACAGCATCTCCAGCCGTTCAACCGTGTCGCCATTGGTGCGCCACGCATCAGCGCTTATGGCCAAAGCATCCGGTTTTAGCCCGCTCCATGCTTGCCCCATTTCGCAATCCAGTGGGTCAAATCCCAGCCCTATATCCTCAGCCAGCGCGCGGATCAACGAGGCATCGCCCCCCTGGCCCATCCCACGCGGCACCCGCACCAAAGCCACCGCCAGATCGCGTTCCAATGTGCCATCCGGCGATTCACCAAAAATATGCAGCCCATCGCGAATTTGGCTTTCCTTCAGCTCACATAAATAATTGTCGATCTTGCTCAGC
>CAZSSS010000418.1:0-2171 GCA_964609255.1 uncultured Rhodobacterales bacterium | reverse complement strand
TCATTAATTTTGCATGATGGGTGATTATTAAGACAAAAGACTGGCCGGATTTGGGGCAGGGAAAGCAGAACCTATCCAATGACTATGTGTTGTTTTGTTCGAATTTCAACGGCACATGGGATCAGTATATCGACGCATTTTCCGACGGTATTCCCAAAGGGCTTGATCTGTTTTGGTTTTCGGCGACAAAATACCCAAAATCGGTTCCGGTGACACCGTTCAAGGATTATATTACGTTCAACCAGATCAATACCGATTACTATTATAACGCAACACCCGGGGCCGCGCAGCGGGATATAAAGACCAGCCTGAAAGTATATGTCGGGTTGCTTGATTTGGAAAAAGCCCATGAAACCCAAACCCCTGAAGAATTTCAAAAAACATATGACGCGGCCTTAACCGCGGTTCAAGCGGGGCTTGGTGATCCGGGGTTTGGTCCGGTCGCCAGCCTTAGCACAGAGCGCGCTGACGTTAACCGATCAAAAATTGTGAAAGAGGCGCAAGAACTTTTCGATTCAGCCAGACAGGAGGGATCAATAGATGCCGGATCTTGATTCAGGTCATATTTTCCTGACCACGTTTGCCCCGATTAAGAATTCAAATACTAATGAGGAAAGCCGCCTGTCTTTTGAGCAAAATGTGCGGGTTTCATTGGCCAAGCTGCCTAGCGCGCTGCAATCCCCTGCAACTCTGGAAACCGGGTTGAACAGCCCGTTTTCGCGCAATAAACGCAATCATTTGACGCGGATGTTTGTTCTGGATAACGCCGTTTATAATGGCCGCACCAATCAAAGCGCGCTGGCGGGGCTGCTTCCGGGGGGCAAAAAGGCAGGTCGGCAAAAGGTTGATGCGTTAAACGCGCCTTATCTTGTCTTTTGTGCAGAAATTGACGCCATAACCAAAGATGGTGACCCGTTACCAACCACGTTAACCAACGAGGAGCAGCGCGCCGTTCGCGCCGCTTATGCGATTGAGCTTTGGCAGACGATGGAACTGGAATTGCAAGACATCTATAGCAATTGCTATGGCTTTGAAAATGTGGACACCGCAGAGCAATTTGCCGAATATCTTGAGGAGTGCCATGTCGAAACGACAATGCCCTTTCATGACTATTATTTGGAATTACCAGCGTTTCATGTGTTGCCCTATAAGCCGCTTTTGGCAGCGGTTGCGCTGCCGGCAATTGTTGCAATTCTGGCATTGCTTGGACGGTTGTTCGACATCCTGACACTGCCCTATTTGGGCTGGAGCACATTCTGGACATTTATTGTCGCACTGGTATTAACGGCTGTTATCGTGGTTTTGGCCATAAAATATGCGATCAGCAACGGTGAGAAATCTTTGGCCCCCGCGCGTTACGGGGATGAAACCATTGATGACCTGCAATCGGTCCTGAAATCCTTGTATATACAGCAGAATTTTGCTGATTTTGCGATTAAACATCAGGGCAGCAGCGCGGATAAACTGCACAAAGATTTTGGCGCGTTTTTGAAAAAACACAGGCCCTCGGATCGTTCCGGCCCCAGTCAGAACCCCGGCGAAATCTCGGTCAAACCTGCAAAACCCACCAAATCGGAGCTGATATCATGACGCGGGAACTTAATCTGGACGATATTCAGGGGAACATAACGCGCGCCTATGGCCGGTTTTCTTTCCCGTTCGCGCGCTATTTCTTTTTTAATATTGCCACACCAGCGGCGGGCCGCGAATTTGTTGAGGCGCTGCGCCACAAGGTCACGACCTCAGCCCGCTGGCCCAAGCAAGCCAAAAAACCGGAATGCACAGTTAATATCGCGTTCACATATCGCGGTCTTAAAATGTTGCAGGTTCCGGCTGCGACATTGCAAGGCATGCCTGATGAATTCACCCAAGGTATGAAAGCCCGGGCATTTGTGTTGGGGGATCGCGACATCACAAAAACTGAGGATGACAGCCTGGATTGGGACAAACACTGGGATCCGATTTGGCAACGTAACCGCGCCAAAGAATCCGGTAAAGCCGACGTGCATGTCTGGGTGTCTTTGAATGCGCAAGCGCAGCAAGGCAGCTTTGAACCCGTGCCGGAATTTGACGCCAATACCAAATGGCTGCGCAAGCTGTGCGCCGGGTCACAGGATGGCGTTACCCTGTTGACGGGGATCGGGACCAAAGGCAAAGACGACTTTCAGGCG
>CAZSSS010000417.1:0-2174 GCA_964609255.1 uncultured Rhodobacterales bacterium | reverse complement strand
CGGCCGCGCCCTCTAATTCGTTGAATGCGCTGAATAAAATGGGCGCTCCAAAACGGCGCGATGAATATTGGAAATTCACCAATCCCGCAGCTTTGCTGGCTGAGGAACCGGTTGCCAAACTGTTGAAAACCGAAGAATCGCCGGTGTTCGCTGACGTTGAAAAACTGCTGATCGTCTTTTTGGATGGCGTTTATCAGCCGGATCTTTCCGATGATCTTGCGGCTGAAAACCTTAATATCCAGACCTTGGCTGATGCAATGGCCACCGATATTCACTGGGCCAAAGATATTTTTGGGGTGCTGGAATCGCGCGGTCAAGTGCCGGTTGCGCGCCCGTTTGCCGCGCTAAATACAGCCGTGGCAGAACAAGGTTTTGTGCTGCATGTCACAGGCAAAGTCCGCAGACCCGTGGCTTTTCGTTATTTGCGTAACACGGAAATTGGCGTGGCGATGGTCCACAATGTGATCAAACTTGATGCTGGCGCGGAATTGACTGTGTTTGAAAACGGCGCGGGTGCAACGCGCCTGAATACGGTGATGGAGGTTGATGTCGCGGACAATGCCAGCTTTCACCATATTCGTGCCCAGGGCCGCGACCATGAGCGTCAGGCCGTCACGCATATGTTTGGGGTTCTGGGCAAGGAAAGCATTTTCCGCTCGTTCACGTTAACGGTTAATGGCCGCATGACCCGCAACGAGGCGGTGCTGGAATTCACCGGCGACAATGCCAAGGCCACCGTGGCTGGTGCCTGTGTCGGCGATGGCGATTTTCACCATGATGATACTATTTTTGTAACGCATGATGCGGTTAATTGCGAAAGCCGTCAGGTTTTTAAAAAGGTGCTGCGCAATGGTGCAACAGGGGTTTTTCAAGGCAAAATATTGGTCAAAGCCGATGCGCAAAAAACCGATGGCTATCAAATATCGCAAGCATTGCTGATCGACGAGAACGCAAATTTCCTTGCCAAGCCCGAATTGGAAATCTATGCGGATGATGTGATTTGTTCGCATGGGTCCACTTGCGGTGCCACTGATGAAACCGCAATGTTCTATCTTATGTCGCGCGGCATTGCTAAAAAACAGGCCCAAGACTTGCTGATATTGGCCTTCCTTGACGAAGCCATCCAAGAAGTGGACAATGAGGCGTTGGCGAATGAATTACGCGAACGTTTAGCAGGTTGGACAGAAAGACATGGCACATGAGCTTGATTAACGAAATTATTAACGCATATCGCGGTTTTGCCACCTCGATGAGAAAACAATTAGCGCAACCATTGCGCGAAGAGAAATTGCTGATCTATGTTGTTCTTGCCTGTTTTATAGGGCTGGTGGCGCGTGTGCCCGGCTTGATGCAAGTTGTTGAAAACAACACCGACCCTGACATAAC
Organism: uncultured Rhodobacterales bacterium; assembly: GCA_964609255.1. Lineage (GTDB taxonomy): Bacteria > Pseudomonadota > Alphaproteobacteria > Rhodobacterales > Rhodobacteraceae > UBA3077. Next base: position 788 of record CAZSSS010000417.1, on the reverse strand, counting down.
CATCACAAATATTATCGGTTCAAGCATTGCCACAACGATGTTCTATGGGCCGATTATGATGTATATTATTGCAGCGCTGTCGCATTTGGCCGCCAAAATATTCAAAGGACAAGCCACATTTGCACAGGCACGTCTGGCGTTGTTTTGGTCAGCGCTTGTTGTTGCACCGGTTTTTCTGGTTTTTGTTGGCCTGCGCCCAGTGATTCCCTTTATGGCCTTTATAGCGTTGGGAAATCTAATAACCGGAATTCTGTTCGTTTATTGTTGGGGTGTATGTTTAAGCGTCGCGGAGAAATTTACAAACCCGACATTAGTATCTATTTCAATTGTTACGATTTTCGGGCTGATAATGATCGCGGTTCGTGTAATAACGATTTCATAAGGTCAAAGTAAGAGGGAAACATGGACAATAACGATTTTCTGAATGAACGTCTGGAAACCCAGCGCGAAGACAGTTTCACAGTTGGTTCGCATACTTATCGAACCGATAATTTATCGTTGTTTCGCCGAGTTCTTGATTCGTGGAAAGACATGCGCGGTGCCACCCGCAGGTTGATTGATGAAAACCCCTCGGAATCCCGGTTGTTGTTTTACATCCTGATGTCGGATTTGATTTTCTTTCTGTCCTGGTCCCTAAAGGCGGTTGTGTCACCCACTGAAAACGCCAGCAGTTTTCTGCCCACCGATGTTGGGTTATGGCTGATTGTGGCCCTGTTTGCCCGCACCGCGATTGTGTATCTGTTCTCTCTTATTTTGGGTTTTGTGATGCGTATGTTTGGCGGGCGCGG
>CAZSSS010000416.1:0-2179 GCA_964609255.1 uncultured Rhodobacterales bacterium | reverse complement strand
CGCGTTCGTCTGGGGGACGAAAGGCCGTGGGTTCGAATCCCGCTAGCCCGACCATTTTTTCGATCTCGCGGGGATGAGAAATGAGCCAGCAAAATCAAGGTGTGTTGCCTTTTCAGGCCATTCAACAAATGATTGCAGCGGGCCAAATCACCGCCAGCCAGCCAATCCCCACCCCGCAAATCCACCCCGCCAGTCTTGATTTGCGCTTGGGCAATGTCGCATGGCGGGTGCGCGCCTCGTTTTTGCCCGCCAAGGCAGGCATTGCCGCACGGCTTGCTGATTTCTCCACCCATGAAATTGACCTGACTGACGGTGCAGTGCTTGAAAAAGGCTGCGTTTATCTGGTGCCTCTGCAAGAATCGCTGAACCTGCCGCGCCATATCAACGCGGTCGCCAATGCCAAATCCTCTACAGGGCGGCTTGATCTGTTCACCCGCCTGATCACTGATAACGCGGTGGAATTTGACCGGATTGAGGCAGGCTATAGCGGCCCCCTTTACGCTGAGATCTCGCCGCGCTCATTCTCGGTGCTGGCCCGCCCCGGCATGCGCCTTAATCAAATCCGGTTTCGCTCCGGCCAAGTTGTGCTGTCCGATGATGACCTGCGCGCGCTTGATGCCAGCCAAGGGCTGGTTGATTCGACCGCGCATATTGATCACGGCCTCGGTTTTTCGGTTGACCTATCAAAAGCGCTGGGTGACATCGTGGGGTATCGCGCCAAACCCCATACCGGCCTGATCGATCTTGATCAGCTTAACCATTATCCGGTTGCCGATTTTTGGGAACCCGTGACCGCGCCCCATGGCCATATCATCCTTGACCCCGGCGCGTTTTACATTCTGGTCAGCCGTGAGGCCGTGCATATCCCCCCCGATTGCGCCGCAGAAATGGCGCCATACCTTGCCATGGTTGGTGAATTTCGTGTGCATTACGCTGGTTTCTTTGACCCCGGTTTTGGCAACGCTGATGCGGGGGGCAAAGGCTCTCGCGGGGTGCTAGAAGTCCGCTGCCACGAGGCCCCTTTTGTGTTGGAACACGCACAGATCGTCGGGCGCTTGGTCTATGAAAAAATGCAAACCGTGCCCGATGTGTTATACGGCGCTGACCTCGGCTCGAACTATCAAGGCCAAGGCCTGAAGCTCTCAAAACATTTCCAAAAACCCTAAAGGAATTTCAAATGAATATCGACCTGCTGAAAACCCTGTGTGAAACCCCCGGCGCGCCGGGCCGCGAACACCGGGTGCGTGATCTAATCGAACAGGAAATCAGCGGATTATTTGATGAGGTCGAGGTCGACCCAATGGGCTCACTGCTCTGCACCCGCAAAGCCACCAAAAAATCCGACCAAACCCCGCTAAAAGTCATGCTGCTATGTCACATGGATGAAATCGGCTTTTTGGTGACGCATATCTGCGATGAAGGCTATATTTACGTTGATCAAATCGGCGGCTTTGACGTGCGCAACCTGTTCAGCCGGCGGGTATTAATCTGCACCAATCAGGGCGATTTTAAGGGGGTGATGAACCCCACCGGCAAGCCCGTCCATATTCAATCCGCTGACGAGGCTAAGAAAATTCCCACCCTGTCAGAATTCTACATCGATACCGGCATGGGCAAAGACACCGCCAACAAAATCAAAATTGGTGATTTTGTGGTCATGGACGAACCTTTCCTTGAGATGGGCGATAAGGTGGTGTCCAAGGCATTGGATAACCGCATTGCCTGCTGGCTGGGCATCGAAACCATCCGCGCGCTGGCCGAAAATAACACGCCGCATAGCTGCGATATCCACGTTGTTTTCACCACCCAAGAAGAAGTCGGCCTGCGCGGCGCGCGCACCGCCGCCCACGCGATCAAACCCGATATCGGCATCGGCATTGACGTCACACTGGCGGTTGACACTCCCGGTGTTGCCAAACATCTGGCCGTCACACGGCTTGGCGATGGCATTGGTCTTTGCGTGAAAGATGGCAGCTTTATCTCCGATATCACCCTGCTAGAAAATTTTGAGGCCGTTGCGGCGGAAAACAAAATCAAAACCCAACGCTTTGTTCTGCCCCGCGGCGGTATGGACGGCGCAGCAGCCCAACAAGCCCAAAGCGGCGCCAAAGCCATCGGTATTCAGGTCGGCACACGGTATATTCATACCGTGACCGAAATGGCCAGCAAGGATGATTTG
>CAZSSS010000415.1:0-2180 GCA_964609255.1 uncultured Rhodobacterales bacterium | reverse complement strand
ATATCTGGTGCGGTTCCACCATTTCACCCACTGATCTGATTTCATCCCCCGTAGATAAAACACCAACCCGCAGTTTTTTATATACAGTCACGCTTGCAACCCCCAAAGCAGCCAAAAGCGCGATTTCCTGAGCAGAAATTCGCTGTCCTGCCAAAAAGCAAACTTGTCCTTTTACAACATCTTCGCCACTTTTACGGCAATTTGAACCATTTTCCAAACCTTTTTGAAAATGGATAGAATCGTTAGCAATTGTAACATCTTCTTGCATAACAACAGTATCAACACCGGCTGGCAGCATCGCGCCCGTTAATATCCGAACCGCGTAACCGGCCGGAATCGCACCTGCATAAGGGGCACCAGCGGCCGAGCGACCAGAAACAAGTGGTATTGCCGGTTTTTGGGATGCAAAAGCAAAACCATAGCCGTCAACGGCTGCGTTGGCATATGGCGGATTGGACCGTTTAGCAACTGCGGGTTCCGCCAATACCCGCCCACCGGCATCAACCGTGTTGAGGGTCTCTGTGCCCACAACCACAGTCGCAGCTTTTTGCAAATGTTGCAGCGCTGTATCCACCGGCGTCCAGAGAACCCCCTCGGGCAACGCAAAACAGTCATCTTTCAGTTTGGGAATATCAATCACGGCAAGCCTCCGATGATTTCATTGGCACGTATCAGATCTTGGGGCGTATTAACATTGAAAAACGGATCAAAACCAAATCCGTCAAACGAGACACAGGCACAGCCTTGCAAACTGGTCCATTGCACAACTTTTCGCAACCCATCCTGCAAGGCTTGGCGCAGATTATCGCGCAGATCAACATCCCACAACCCAAATGTCGGGTGGCGGTTGAACCCGCGCTCAGGGTCCGGCGTGACCGCCATTGCCAGGGGTTTGCGTTCTGCTTCAACAGCCATTTTTAAGGCCACGGTAAGATGCTCGGGGAAAAACGGTGTGTCCGCCGCAACGCTGACAACCTGTGAATACCCTTGTTTTGCTGCCCAATCCATGCCCGCCAGCACACCGGCCAACGGCCCGGCAAATCCGTCAATGCTGTCAGCAACAACCGGCAACCCGTATCCATCAAACCGCGACCCATCACCGTTTGCATTCAAAGCCATCGTTGAAACTTGCGGGGCCAGCTTTGCAATAACATGCGCCAAAATCGGCCGCCCGGCCAGATCAAGCAGTGTTTTATCGCCGCCCCCCATGCGCCGCGATTGACCACCCGCAAGAATAACCCCCGCGACATTCATTTCAGCGTCTTTTTGATGTCAGCAGCGATTTTGGACAGGTCCGCATCCCTGATCAACCGATCATCGCCGCTTAAGCAGATAAACCGTTTTCCGCGCATACGGCCGATCAATGTCATGCCAACCTGTTTGGCAATTTCAACCCCCCACGCCGTAAAGCCAGAGCGCGACACCAGCACAGGTATGCCCATCAATGCGGTTTTAATAACCATTTCCGAGGTCAACCGCCCCGTCGTATACATAATCTTGTCAGCCGCAGTTGCGCGCTCCAATACCATCCAGCCTGCGATTTTATCAACCGCATTATGCCTGCCGACATCCTCCATATAAATCAATGGGTTATCCCGTTTGCACAGCACAGACCCATGAATGGCCCCCGCCTGTAAATACAGACTGGGCATGGTATTTATTGTTTGCGCCAGTTGATAAAGCCAACTGGTTTTGACCTCGTGGGTTGCTAATTGAACCTTGTCCAGCCCCTCCATCATGTCGCCAAAAACCGTGCCCACCGCGCAGCCCGACGTGCGGGTCTTTTTCTTGAGCTTTTCCTCATAGTTGGTATCACGCGTGGTGCGCACCACAACGGTGGCCACATCCGCGTCAAAATCCACCGCTGTGATTACATCATCCGCCAGTAACATGCCTTGGTTGCGCAAATATCCAACCGCCAGATATTCGGGATAATCACCAATGGTCATGGCTGTAACAATTTCCTGCCGGTTAAGGTAAATTGTTAAGGGGCGTTCCTCAACCACATGAATTTCTTGGGTTTTCCCCGCGTGATCTATGCCCGTAACCAGCCGGGTTAAGCGGGTATTTTTAAGATCCGGTCTTATCAACAATGATTTTGTCACAGGTCACAACCTTTGATTGGCATCGACAGAAACCCTGTCTATGATCCCGCAAAATTGCAATAAGGTGAGCCGGAT
>CAZSSS010000414.1:0-2203 GCA_964609255.1 uncultured Rhodobacterales bacterium | reverse complement strand
ATCAAGCATTTTCAACCGGATGACAGGTGCGTCCGTGCTTGAAAAAGATATGCTTTTTGCCACGCTTGACCCCACGATGCGCTCAATTGAATTGCCTTCAGGGAACACTGTTATTTTGTCTGACACAGTTGGGTTTATCTCAGAATTGCCCACCCAGCTGGTTGCCGCATTCAGGGCCACATTGGAGGAGGTGCTGGACGCTGATCTAATTTTGCACGTCCGTGACATCTCGCACCAAGATACCGAAGCACAGGCCCAGGATGTCCGCGATATTCTTGTTGATCTTGGCGTCAATCAGGACCGGCAGGAAGGCATGCGCGAAATCTGGAATAAAATTGATCTTTTGGGGCCGGAACAGGCCGAAAGCACAGCAAATAATGCAACGCGTAGTGAAAAAATATGTGCGATTTCCGCCACAACCGGCATGGGTATGGACGGGCTTTACCAGATCATTGAGGACGCATTGATTGAACCATCAACGCTACAAACTGTTGATCTTTCATTCGCGCAGGGCAAACAACGCGCCTGGCTTTTTGCACATAACCTTGTTGAAGGCGAAAAGCTTGAGGAGTCTGGGTATAAAATTGACGTGAAATGGACCAAGCGAGAGCAAGATAAATTTGATAGCCTTTAGGGCTGGCAGCCCATCCGTAATGCGCATAATACATATTATGTAACTTTTTCAACTATGTGGTTATGAATGAACTCGATCTTAATAGCAGGACCAACAGCGTCGGGGAAATCTGGCCTCGCGCTGGCGTTGGCCAAGAAATATAATGGCGTCATCATTAACGCTGATGCGTTGCAGGTCTATGATCAGTGGCGAATTCTGACAGCACGTCCAAGCCGCGAAGATGAAACAATGGCACCGCACGCGCTTTATGGCCATGTGATGATGGACCAACACTATTCGGTTGGTGCATGGATCAAAGACGTGCGGAATATCCTGCAAACGTCTGATTTAATGCCAATATTTGTTGGCGGCACCGGGTTGTATTTTTCCGCACTAACCAACGGTCTGGCTGATATTCCAGCAATTCCGCCAGAAATTCGTGCGCGCGGCAATGAAATCCGCGACACGGTTGGCCGAATTTGGTTTCACGATAAGCTGGCCAAAGATGACCCTGAAACCTTTGGATCCATCGATCAACAGAACCCGGCCCGATTGCAACGCGCATGGGAGGTGTTGGAAACCACCGGCAAAGGTCTGGCGTTTTGGAAATCTACCACGCCGCCGCCAATGATCAAACTTGAAGAAACCACGGCTATTGTATTGAATTGGAACGTTAATTCGCTAAATAACCGCATCAATACTCGATTTAAGCAAATGATGGAAATGGGGGCGCTTAACGAAGTTGAGGCCGTTGAAAAAGCGCATTGGCACCCTGCTCTGCCATCATCACGCGCGCTTGGGGCCTCTGAATTAATCGACATTATTCACGCGAAAACAACCATAGAAGACGCTGTAAACAAAGCACAATTACTGACCAGACAATTTGCAAAACGCCAGCGGACATGGTTTCGCAGTAAAATGTCAAACTGGCGGCAGATCCCTATGGATGATCAAATGTCAGCCAAAGAAATCATAGCGACTCTCGATAGTTAGGTAATTCGGGGTTGCATTTATGTAAGGAATAGCCGATTCTTTGGATGTTTCGAACATATGGGCAAGAAAATGCGTAAACCAGTCATTGATTTTGAAAAGCTCGGCAACCGAATTGTCAGCAATACGCTGACCGGAACCGCGCCTAATGCCAAAGCAAAGTCGGAGCCGCTGCGTGCGTCAGACCATCACATGGTCTGGATTACCCGTGGTGGCGGCCGTGCCGGAATTGATGGCACTCGGCAGGGTTTTGGCCCCAATACGGCCATGTTTATTCCCGCGCAAACTTTGTTTAACCTTGAATTATCGCCCGGCACGACAGGTTGGCATATTTCGGTGCCATCATCGCTTCGCATCCCCCTGCCCGTTCTGCCGTTTTTGACAAATATCCAAAAACCGATCCAGCAATCCATGCTAAGCAAAGGTTTTGGGGCCGTGCAGGAAGAATTTTTAAAGAAACAATCGTTGCGTGGAACCGCGTTGATATACGCCGCTGGCACGCTGGCGGTGCAATTCCAACGGCCGGATATTTCTGCAAACCGCAAAGAACTGGACAAAGACACCGCCAAACGCCGCCTGATGCGCCGTTTTGTGGCGCAG
>CAZSSS010000413.1:0-2205 GCA_964609255.1 uncultured Rhodobacterales bacterium | reverse complement strand
CAGGGCCCCAGCGGGTGTAAACCAGGTTTGCCCGGTTATATTAGCGGGAACACCTGCAATATTCATAAGGCCAAGGCCGAAAAAGATGCCACCGAACCCCCAGCCTGCCCATGATTGAGACAGGTTTGCGTCGACGGCCCTTCGGGCACCCGCGCTGAGGGCGGGAATGCAAAAAGCCACAAGCAGAACAAATGATTCCATGACCCGGTTAATTGACGTGAGGTATGCGTTTATCGGCAGATGAATCGCAAAAGCAAGGAGTAGCCAGCCCGGAGCAAACCACCAAAACGCAGGTCGCGAGGCGCGGCCCGTAAACACAAAGGTTTTTCCAACCCCGGTCTTTATGGCGGATACCGGGTTCATGATGCAGCCCCCTGCGGGTTGGACCCGTATTTGTTGGGGCCGGGTTGGGAAGGCAGGAATAAAAAAATGACTTGGGCAATAACAAGGAATATAATTGCAGCTAGTAAAAAACTAAAACCATCGACAGGCTTATCTCCCAAATCATTTAACGCAATAGCGGCGTGGCTAATGATTTTGTAAATATAGTATAGTAAATATGTTGCGATCAGAACTGTAAGAGGCAGCCATCCCGAATATCCGATATCATGAAATCGTCGGATATAAGCAAACGAAACCGATACCACGAACAGCGCCAAAACTAGAAAGCCTCCAAGCATTATTATTCCGCTAAACACCGAGTTCTCCAGCAGGGGAATTGTATCGGCGCGATAAGTTAACGTGATAAATGCAGCGGTCAGGACAGTTGACACCAAAGCAAACCACCAGAATTCTGATCGCGACGCTCTACCGGATGAGGTAGAGCGGTTTCGCAAACAAGATGAAATGGATTGCATTGGTCCCATTGTTATCCAATCGCCTTCAACACAGCTTCGCCAAGGCCTGCGGGGCTTTCGGCCACCACAAATCCAGCGGCTTTCATGGCGTCGATCTTGTCCTCAGCGCCGCCTTTGCCACCAGCAACAATCGCACCCGCATGGCCCATACGACGGCCCGGAGGCGCGGTGCGACCAGCGATAAAGCCAGCGATGGGCTTGGAGCGGCCACGTTTGCGTTCATCAATGATAAATTGCGCGGCGTCTTCCTCTGCGCTGCCACCGATTTCACCGATCATGATGATCGACTGGGTTTCGTCATCCGCCAACAGCAATTCCAAGGCATCAATATGCTCAAACCCCTTGATCGGGTCACCGCCGATGCCGATACAGGTTGATTGGCCAAGGCCCGCATCCGTCGTTTGTTTCACAGCCTCATAAGTCAGCGTGCCGGAGCGGGAAATAACCCCGACCGAGCCGCGCTTGTGAATATGCCCCGGCATAATGCCGATTTTGCAGGCGTCCGGCGTGATAACCCCCGGGCAATTTGGCCCAATGAGGGTGGACTTTGACCCCTCCAACGCGCGTTTCACCCGCATCATATCCAGCACCGGAATGCCCTCGGTGATGGCAACGATCAGCTCAAGCTCCGCGTCAATGGCCTCAAGTATCGCATCCGCAGCAAAAGGCGGCGGCACATAAATCGCGGTGGCATTGGCCCCCGTCACATGCGCAGCTTCAGCCACGGTATTAAAGATCGGCAGGCCGATATGGGTCTGCCCGCCCTTGCCCGGCGTCACGCCGCCAACCATTTTTGTGCCATACGCAATGGCTTGTTCGGAATGGAATGTCCCCTGAGAGCCGGTCAGCCCTTGGCAGATAACTTTGGTGTTTTCGTTGACTAATACGGCCATGTTAGGCTCCCTTGAATTTTGTATCATGACGTGATACATATATGGAATGATAAGATCGATTCGCGACAAGCGCGTTCAGCAGATTCTGGATGGGAAGCTGCCTAAGCGATTTCCGTCGGATTTGTTGCGGGCGGCGCAGGCCAAGCTGGTGATGCTGGATGCGGCGCAAACACTGAATACTTTGCGCGCGCCGCCAAGCAATCGCTTGGAGGCATTGCGCGGCGACCGTGCTGGCCAGTGTTCGATTCGCATCAACCGCCAGTGGCGATTGTGCTTTCGTTGGCAGGATGGCGATGCCCATGACGTTGAAGTTGTTGATTACCACTAAGGAGGAAATTTGATGGTTATTGTTGCCCCCCCCATTCATCCCGGCGAGATTCTGCGCTCCCAATTTCTGGAGCCGTTGGCAATGTCTGTCGGCAAACTTGCCAAAGCGCTGCATGTGCCACGCACCC
>CAZSSS010000412.1:0-2206 GCA_964609255.1 uncultured Rhodobacterales bacterium | reverse complement strand
TGGGGTGCGGTTCATCAGGGATTCTGCAAACAAGGTTGCGATGTCCAGATCATCGGGGTGTTTGGCATAAACCTGCCGCATTGCATCCGCAAAATTGTCGTTCCACGGGCACATATCCAAGGCCGGTTTACGCGTGGGATAACGCGCGGGAAGGGCGCTTATCAGGTCAAATTCAAAACCCTGTTTGGCGAATTCCAGCGCTTTTTGGGTAGCATCATAAGCCGTTGCCAAAGATCTGGCGGCGTCGGCTTTGTCGAAGGCCTCCCATGGTTTGTTGTAATTACACCCCGAGGCATAGGCCACACCCCAATGGGCCATAGCGCAAGTTGGGTCATGTTTCAGCGCACGCTGAAAACAGGCCACGGATTCGTCGTGATTATAGGCAATGCACCACAAATAACCCCGGTCAAACCATTTTTGGGCTTTGGCTGATCGGGTGGATATTTTGCGGCTATAGCTGCCCAAATCATAATATTTTGTCATTTTTGCTCCTGCTTTTAGGCAGGCTAACATATGGACTAAAATGCGCACTAATTTTTCCAGTATTCTGAACACTTTATTGATAATTGCTGGTCACAACCATAGCCAAATGCGTGTAAGGGGTTGAACTTTGCCGCGTCACAAGCCAAGTCTAAGGGACAATACAGAAGGTGTGGATTCTGCCAATAATGGGGAAACATACCTTGCTGAAAAAGGAAACAAACATGAGTGAGCAAAGTTTTGTAACCCTGCCGGTTCTGCCATTGCGCGATGTTGTGGTTTTTCCGCATATGATCGTGCCGCTTTTTGTCGGTCGCGATAAATCTGTTCGTGCGCTCGAAGCCGTGATGGCGGAAGATAAACAAATCCTGCTAAGCAGCCAAATTGACACATCCGAGGATGAACCAACGGTCGATACGATTTTCGACATCGGTGTGATTGCCAACGTGCTGCAACTCTTGAAATTGCCCGACGGGACCGTCAAGGTTCTGGTTGAGGGTAAGCAACGGGTTCGGATCGGCGAATACCTTGATAATGATGAATATTTCGAAGCAACAGCAGAGCTAATCGACGTAACAAACAGCGAATCCGATGAGATTGAGGCGTTGACACGCACGGTTTCTGCAGAATTTGAACGCTATGCCAAGCTGAATAAAAATGTGCCCGATGAGGCATTGTCGATTGTTGCAGAAACCAAAGGCTCCGCCAAATTGGCCGACACGGTTGCCGGGCATCTGGGCATTGATATTAATGAAAAACAAGCATTGTTGGAAATGGATGATCTGGCGGAACGGCTTGAAAAAATCTATGCGTTGATGCATTCCGAAATGTCGGTGCTAAAGGTGGAGCGCAAGATTAAAAGCCGCGTGAAATCACAAATGGAACGCACGCAGCGCGAATATTATCTGAATGAGCAAATGAAAGCCATTCAAAACGAGCTGGGCAGCAGCGATGATTCGGGCGGCGAAATGGCCGAGCTGGAGGAGCGGATCAAGGAAACCAAGCTTTCCAAAGAGGCTGACGAAAAAGTTTTGGCTGAGCTTAAAAAGCTGAAAAACATGTCGCCAATGTCAGCCGAGGCAACCGTTGTGCGGAATTATCTGGACTGGATTTTGTCAATTCCCTGGGGCAAAAAATCTCGGGTCAAAAAGGATTTGGGCAAAGCGCAGCGGATTTTGGATAACGACCATTACGGGCTGGAAAAGGTTAAGGAACGCATCGTTGAATATCTGGCGGTGCAGAAACGCTCTTCCAAATTACGCGGACCTATCTTGTGTCTTGTTGGCCCTCCGGGCGTTGGCAAAACCAGTTTGGGTAAATCTGTTGCGCGGGCCACGGGGCGCGAATTTATTCGGATTTCCCTTGGTGGGGTGCGCGACGAGAGCGAAATTCGCGGCCATCGCCGCACCTATATTGGCTCCATGCCCGGTAAAATAATTCAATCCATGAAAAAAGCAAAAACAACTAATCCGTTGATATTGCTTGATGAAATCGATAAAATGGGTCAAGATTTTCGCGGTGATCCAGCCAGCGCCATGCTGGAGGTTTTGGACCCCGAACAAAACGCAACATTTGTGGATCATTATTTGGAGGTCGAATATGACCTCTCGAATGTGATGTTTTTGACCACGGCCAACAGCTATAACATGCCGCGGCCTTTGCTGGACCGGATGGAAGTCATCACCTTGGCGGGCTATACCGAGGATGAAAAAGCCGAGATTGCCAA
>CAZSSS010000411.1:0-2212 GCA_964609255.1 uncultured Rhodobacterales bacterium | reverse complement strand
ACAGGGTCTTTGGCATTGGGCGGCGCGCTGGGGGCTATTGCGATTGCAACAAAACATGAAATTGTTTTGGCAATCATTGGCGGGCTGTTTGTTGTCGAACTGATGAGCGTGGTCATACAGGTGCTTTATTACAAAAAAACCGGCAAACGGGTGTTTTTAATGGCACCGATTCATCATCATTTTGAAAAACGTGGCTGGGGGGAATCCCAGATTGTTATTCGGTTCTGGATCATCTCGTTGATTTTGGCGTTGGTGGGTCTGGCGACGCTTAAGCTTAGATGATTGTGGTTCGCGGATATGAAGGCAAACGTGTTGGCGTTTTGGGTTTGGGCCGGTCTGGTTTGGCCACGGCCGCGGCGTTGCAGGCAGGTGGGGCCGTTCCGGTATGTTGGGATGACAACAAGGCTGCGCGCGATGATGCAAACGCGTTTGAAATTACCGATCTAACCCGCGACAAAGGCTGGGCAGATCTGGTAGCACTGATTGTTTCGCCGGGCATTCCGCATCTGTTTCCGCAACCGCACAAAGCAGTGCAAAACGCGTGGCGACACGGCGTTGTTGTTGACAACGATATCAGCCTGTTTTTCCAGTCGTTCACGCAGCCGGAATGGTCAATGTATGACCATGAACCAAAGGTTGTCTGCATTACCGGGTCTAACGGAAAATCAACCACCGCGGCTTTGATCCATCATATATTAAGCGCAGCAAATCGGCCAACTCAAATAGGCGGAAATTTTGGCACGGGCGCGCTGGACCTTGACCCGTTGATCGACAACGAAGTGGTGATACTGGAATTATCATCCTATCAGCTTGAACTGGCGCGAACACTGGCCCCCGACATTTCGGTTTTCCTAAACCTTTCCCCCGATCATCTGGATCGACACGGGGGGATTGGCGGATATTTGGCGGCAAAATCGCGGATTTTTACCGCATGCGCCCCGGAACGAGCGATTGTCGGTATGGATCAGATTGAGGGCTGCTTTTTGGAAAACAGACTTGTGCAGACCGGCACGCCCGTTATTCGGATTTCCAGCAGTAAACAAGAAGGTGATGGCTGGCAGGTATTTTCCAAAAAAGGGTTTTTGGCGGAATGGCGCAAGGGCAGGCAAGTTGCCTCGATCGACCTGCGGGACATGCCAAGCCTGCCCGGCAGTCATAACCGGCAAAATGCTTGTGCAGCTTTTGCGGTTTGCCGCAGCCTTGGCTTGGCACCAAAGGTTATCGACGCGGGGCTGCGTTCTTATGCGGGCTTGCAGCATCGTTGCCAAAAGGTCGCGGAAATTGACGGGGTCACATATATTAACGACAGCAAGGCAACCAATGTTGACGCTGCCGGTAAGTCTCTTTTGGCGTTTTCGAATATCCGCTGGATCGCTGGCGGGCAAATGAAAGACGGCGGTATAAAACCTTTGGCTGACAAATTTGCCCGGATCACCAAGGCTTATCTGATTGGCGAAGCGGCACAAGAATTTGCTGATGCGCTGGGCAGCACAGAATTCGAAATTTGCGAAACCCTTGAAAAGGCCGTTGCCGCAGCCAAACGCGACAGCGAAAAAGGCGACATCGTTTTGCTTGCCCCGGCTTGCGCCAGCTTTGATCAGTTCAAAAGCTTTGAAGAACGCGGCGAAACCTTTGAATCTCTGGTTTTAAAAGACGCCAATGTCATTTTTCATAAATAACTTCGGTGGTTAGGGTCAATTTGTAAGCGGCGCCCCGTTCCCAACTAGCCCTTAAAATTCCAAGGCAACAGGGCTTCGATATTGTTTTGTTTGTGGTTATTGACGATGGCGGAGATGTAGGCGTGGGGCTCTCTTGTTTCGATCAGCGAGGCGAGCATGCCCAGTTTTGGGCATCGGCTTCAGGGCTCGCGAACCGGGCGTTTTTTTGCGGTTCGGAGCTATGGGGCGGATGGTGTGCGCTCCACGCGGTTATCGCGGGAACTGGGCCAGATCATCGCCGAACTTGGCATGTTAACCACAATTGTTTTGGATATCTTCGCGCCAATTCCTCGACTTTGCTCCGCAGGTCCGGAAACTTCAGCTTGCCCCGGAAAACATCCAGAACAAAAACCTCGCGCTTGCGTTTTAATGCGGTAATGCAAACGGACCAGTCATTGAACACGCCGTCTTTCGAGGCTGTGTTATGGGTTGGAGGGGTTGCGTGAACGTATTCGCAACCATGTAAGGTGGTCGCAAAATCTTGCTGAGAGGAT
>CAZSSS010000410.1:0-2224 GCA_964609255.1 uncultured Rhodobacterales bacterium | reverse complement strand
CCGCCCCGATTAACCTTGAATGGGGTGAGGATAACCGCACCACGGGCATTCGCATTCCGATCTCGGGGCCGGAATCCCGCCGTATTGAAAACCGCGTGGTGGGCATGGATTGCAACCCATACCTTGGCATCGCCGCCACATTGGCCTGCGGTTATCTGGGCATGAAACAGGGGCTTACACCGCGCAAAGCCATGCAAGGAGAGGCCTATGACGCTGATTACGCCTTGCCGCGCAGCCTGCTGGAAGGGCTGGACGCCTTTGATCAGGCCCCTGAGTTGAAAGCCCTGCTTGGGGCTGAATTTTGCCATGTTTATACCGCCCTGAAACGCCACGAAGCCGAAAGCTTTTTGCAAGTTATTAGCCCGTGGGAGCGCGAACATTTGTTGCTGAACGTCTGATGGATTTACTTTACGCAAATGATAATCGTGGACAATATCCGCGATCCTATTATGCCTCGGTTGTGGAATTTCTGCCGGAATTCCCCGCGCTTACAAGCGACATAAAGACAGAGATTTGCGTGATTGGTGCAGGTTATACAGGGTTGTCAACCGCGCTGCATCTGGCCGAATCCGGTTTTGAGGTTGTCTTGCTGGAAGCTCAGCGCGTTGGGTTTGGCGCATCGGGGCGTAATGGCGGGCAAGTTGGCTCTGGTCAGCGCCGAGAGCAGGACGCGTTGGAAAACATGGCCGGATTTGACGCGGCCCACGCCTTTTGGGACATCGCGGAGCAAAGCAAAAATTGTGTGCGCCGGTTGATTGCTGAACATAAAATCGACTGCGATTGGCGTGATGGTATTTTGCACGCCGAACTGCGGGAACGTGATTTGGGCCACAGCCATGCCTATGCTGAAAAACTGCAAAAAGAGTATAATTATCAACACATTACACCCCTGACAGCTGAGCAAATCCGCAATCATCTGGGCAGCGAGGCCTATGTCGGGGGCACGCTCGATATGGGGGCGGGGCATCTGAACCCGCTTAAATACGTGCTTGGCCTTGCGCGGGCTGCACAAAACGCGGGCGTGCGTATTTTTGAAAACAGCAAAGCCACAGATATTTCCATGGATGACCCGGCCAAAGTATCGACAAAAACAGGTTCAGTGATGGCCCGGTTTGTTGTTTTGGCGGGGAACGGATATATGGGAAATCTGGCGCCGCAGGTTGCAAAACGGGTCATGCCGATCAACAATTTTATTGTTGCCACCGAACCCTTGGGCCAAGCACTGGCGCAAGAACTTATCCGGGATGATGTTGCCGTTGCTGACAGTAAATTTGTGGTGAATTATTTTAAACGCTCAGCCGATCACCGGCTGTTATTTGGTGGCGGGGAAAGCTATGGCTATCGGTTTCCCAAAAATATTGCGGCCAAAGCCCAAAAACCCATGTTGAAAATCTTTCCGCAATTGGCTGATGTCAAAATCGACTATGCGTGGGGCGGCACGCTGGCGGTGACGGTCAACCGGATGCCGAATTTTCAACGGCTAAGCGATAACGTGTTTTCGGCCTCGGGGTTTTCGGGGCACGGGGTGGCCATGGCCAGCCTTGCTGGTGAAATAATGGCGGAAACCGTCAAAGGTATGACCGGCCGGTTTGATGCTTTTGCCAAAACAAAACCACCACGTTTCCCCGGAGGCACAGTGCTGCGCTGGCCAATGCTGGTGCTGGCAATGACGTGGTTTTCCCTGCGCGACAGATTTTAGGCCATTCATGCAATTTTTATTGCGCAACATGCACGGAAACATTGTTTTCATCACAAAGCGTGCTGATCGCCGCTGGCGGGGGTTCGTCGGTGAAAAACGCATCCATATCCGCAAGCGAGCCAATGCGAACCGGCGCATGCCGGGTGTATTTGATGGCATCCGCCAGCAAAAACGATTTGCGCGCGTTTTGAATGATGGCTTGCGTGACGCGCACCTCGCGGAAATCATGGTCCAACAGAATGCCGTCCGATGCAATCGATGCAATGCCGATAACCGCGTAATCCACCCGAAACTGCCGGATGATTTCCGCAGCAACATCACCAACCAGCCCACCATCCGAGCGGCGTAGAACACCGCCGGTGACAATCACTTCGGAATGCGGAGAGGTTGCCAGAATATTGGCAACATTCAGGTTATTTGTGATTACCATCAGGTTTTTATGGTTTAGCAATGCCCGCGCAACGGCCTCGGTTGTGGTGCCGATGTTTAAAAACAGCGAAACCCCGTCGGGGATTTGGGCGGCAC
>CAZSSS010000409.1:0-2231 GCA_964609255.1 uncultured Rhodobacterales bacterium | reverse complement strand
GCGCAGCTCCCATGGCCGCGCTGAAAACGCATATGGTTTGCTGGTCAATGCGCCAACCGGACACAGATCAATGATATTGCCTTGCAGATTGCTGTCCAGCGTTGCGCCCAGATAAGTGGTGATTTCCGCATCCTCACCGCGCCCCGTTTGGCCCATGGTCATGATGCCCGCGACCTCGGATGTGAAGCGCACACAGCGGGTGCAGGAAATACAGCGCGTCATGGTGGTGGCCACAAGCGGCCCGAGCTGCAGATCATCGCTGGCCCGTTTGGCCTCGCGACTACGCGAAAAATCAACGCCATATGCCATGGCTTGGTCTTGCAAATCGCATTCGCCGCCCTGATCACAGATCGGGCAATCCAGCGGATGATTAAGCAGCAAAAATTCCATCACGCCTTCGCGGGCCTTTTTGACCATGGCTGATTTGGTTTTCACCACCGGCGGCTGCCCTTCGGGGCCCGGGCGCAGGTCTCGCACTTGCATGGCGCAACTGGCGGCAGGTTTGGGCGGACCGCCCACGACCTCAACCAGACACATACGGCAATTGCCCGCGATACTCAGGCGTTCATGATAACAAAACCGAGGAATTTCGATCCCCGCGACCTCAGCCGCTTGCAGAATGGTCATTGCACCGTCTACTTCGATTTCATTGCCATCAATGATGATTTTCTTAAGGTTGGTCATGCAACCGCCTCCGTCTTGGATAAAACATCCAAATAACTAAAATTGTAAGCCGCGTGGCTTGGTCCGTTTTTTGACAGTAAATCGAGCATTTCTTTGGCCTCAACCATGTTGGGCTGATGCCCGATATTAACAGGCCAAATAACATATTTGACCGCATCCATCCGGTCCAGCCAATTGTCTGCTTTGGCCATAAAACCCGCGTGAATAGTGTGATGAACAAAATTCACAAAATCTGTTGCGGTTTTCCAAACAGACAAGGTTGAGGCGATGCGTTGATCACCACCAAAAACACCCTCTGAATTGGATTGCTCTGCATTCATATCTTCATCGCTTAAGCGCCACACAAACCCCTTGGACCGCGCAGCAACGCCGTTAACCAAGTCCAGGTTATTGACAAATTCGGCAACGCGCTTATCTTCCCAGTCATAAGACAGTCGGCCCCAGTTCATATGGGCAATATGAGTGTTTTGCGGCTGTTTCATATCGTATCCCATCCGGCGGCTTCGGGGTCGATATCGGAAATACATTTCCAAATTGTTCGAAAATCCATCAGTCCCGAGAAAAGATTGCCATTGTAAAGTTGGCCTGCTGAACATTTTCTAAATACGCGGCGCGGGCTTAATCGAAAAGGGTTTTGGAACGCAGTTGAAAAAGTGAGCGGTATTTCGTCAAAGTTATCGTCCCTTATCCCTGCATGGATAATATAGCGCCGCACCAAATATGCAGATTTCTGAAAATCACGCAAACAACGCTGCCGCGCCATTAGGTCTTCGCCAACTTCCTCACGGCAAATCCGTGCGCCCATTTCCCAAGAGTCTTCCGCGCTGGCCAGCGCAGGGAATAAAAGGATTAGAATGAGCAGAAGGTTTTTCAAGGGTTACTCCGGCATTTGAGAAATGGTTATCAAACTGTTAGTTTTGATTTCATTGCCACCAATAACGACTTTTTTGTGATCAGACATCAGGGTCATCTCCAGTATTATTTGAGTCGGTTTCGGCGAAAGATTCAGGAAAAATAATTAAATCCGCAAGGGCTTCAAGTTGCCCCTGTACCAGTGTTATTGTCGCAATTGAAGCGTTTGTATGAGCCTCACTGACCATTCCATCATTAGTATACCTTTTAAGCTCCATAAATCCGCTAATCATTGGCCCTAATTCTCTGTCGGCACCCGTAAACATACCAAGTATATCGCTCTGAACTTCTCGCGCTTTGGTTTCTCCCAGTAAAGGAGTAAATATAGCAGAAAATGCTGATAGGTATTCTCTCATTGCGCCTACTGAGTGGCCCAACTTTGGATTTTCTGACCGCACTTCAACCTCTATCTTGCTCAAACATTCAGCCATTTTTTTGAGCAATACGGCTGCATTCTTTCGATCTTTCTCGTCAGCGACATTTCCCTGCTCGAAATACTCGCGCAATTGCAAAGCAACTTGCACAAAAATCAGTCCGTACTCTGACATTGTTTTCAGATATGATAACGAGACCATCACACCCTACTCCGCCGCCACGGCTGAAACGCGCCCGGTTTTTTTGTGTTTAATCCGGTC
>CAZSSS010000408.1:0-2241 GCA_964609255.1 uncultured Rhodobacterales bacterium | reverse complement strand
CGTACCCAGGCGGAAAGGCCTTCGTCTCTACGATTTCTTCACGATTGGAAGCTGCAGCTCGTCTCTGAAAGAGTCCCTATCTTGCCCGTAAATAGATCGAATAACCTGGCCGGGATTGCCAATGACCAAGCTGTAGGGCGGAATGGTTTTGGAGACAACCGCGCCAGCACCGATGATGCTTCCGTGACCAATATGGGTACCCGGCAGAACGATAGATCGTGAGCCGAGCCAAACGTCATCCTCAATGGTTACCACCTGGATGCGTTCTTTGTCCACGGGTTGATCCCGGCGTTTAATGGGATCGGTTGGATGTCCAGGGTTGTCGGTAATAAAGCAATTGCCTGCGATCAGGACGTGGTTACCAATGCGAACCTGTTTGGCCACAACGATTTCCACACCAAAGCCCAAAAAAGAATGATCGCCCACTCTCAGGCTGGGGTTATCAAAAACCCGGCTGGCAATGTATGTATTTTTGCCGAGGATTCCACAGTGCTCACCCACCCAAATGCGAAGGTCGCCTTCGATATGAGGCATGTCTCCCAAAAGGGTCAAGCCGTGACCACAGGATTCGCACCGAGCCCTGAACATGGGCTGACTGTAAAGCGCCCCCTTGATGAAATCCCACGTGTTGCTGGATGCATGGTGAAGATAGAAAAGAGGCATGAACACAGATTTTGGGGCCGGTAGAGATGTTTTCAAAACGCCGCGTAAAAAGCGATTAATCCATCGAGTGCTGGGGCTTTCCTGGCGTTTGATCTGGACCATCAACTCTTCAATCCGCATAGCGATTCCCTTGGTGTTAATAGGAAGCTTTAGTTTACAATAAAACAACTATTTCATCAAGTGGAATTCTGTTATGGTCTGCGACCATGAGCATTGAATCCCTTGGCAATACAGAAACAAAAGCCACTTGGGTGAAAAGACTGACGGCACCTTTTCATACCATGGTTGTCCAGGGACTCGATATCGTCGCCAGCATTCTGGCTTCCATTCTGGTGGGGCGCTATTTGGGTCCCGAAGGCATGGGTGTGTTTATGTTGGCCTTCACTATCGCCGGGCTGTTAGGCATTGTCGTGCTGTTCGGCGCGGACGATGTCATCATCCGAATGTTCTCCACGGGAAAAGATCCGCGCAGGGTTTTTGGTGCCGCCCTGACACTTTTGGGTTGCGGAAATGTAGCTTGCCTCTTTCTGGGCGCTGGAATCTGTCTGCTCATGAGGCTCTCCCTCTCTGAAATTCTGGTGGTGGCCATGGCTATCTGCACCCTATTTTTCAACGGCCTCTCCGCGATTTTCGCTTACGCTATTGTGGCGTTTGACAAATCCCGTTATGACATCGCTCCAATGTTAATAGCCCGTTCGGTGCACATTGTGGGTTTGATCGTCAGCTTTCAGGTAGGCGGTCTTTACAGCGTGATGGCCACCTTTATTCTGTCCGCCTTTCTGTTGACCAGCATGCGGGCCTACGTAGTGAATCGGCGCTGCTTTTCCATCCGGCCACACCACGATTGGGACTACGTAAGGGTCATCTGGAAATCCGGTTGGAAAATTGGTGTTGGCGCTGTGTTTGGAGTCATTTCCGCACGTTCGGATGTCTTGTTACTCAAAGTCATAACCAACAACGAGGTGGTCGGCATATACGGAGCAGCGTATCGCATCGTCAACGGGGCCATCACTGGAATTTCCGCCATGGCCAGTGCCTTGTTCCCCCGGGTGGCCCAAGCGGTGGCCGAAGGCAAACAAACCTTGGAAGTAAAGTTGTTTTTCATCATTCCTGCGGTGATCGCTGTTTTCGCGTTGTTCGGTGCGGCCTTTGCCTCTGAATTTCTGATCGATCTGCTCTACGGCAAAGCTTTTGTTGCCGCTTATTCGGTTCTTCAAGTCCTTTTTGTGGTGATGGCCTTAGAAACACTGATCGCATTTTATAACCGCTATCTGGTGGCGACCCATCGCGAAGCTCTTTTGCCCTTCGCACAAGGGGTAGGTGCTTTTTTAAACGTAGGCCTCAACCTGTTGCTGATTCCAAGCCACGGCGCTTGGGGTGCAGCTATCGCAACGGTGGGTTCATGTTCTGCAACCTTGGTGTGCTATTTGGTTGTCAGCCAGCGAAATCGCTCTAAGAAGAAAAAGAAAAACAGGACCGCTGATTAACCTTGCCCTGAGTAATCCGCGCTGTAACGATTTTTGGGTGATGGCTCAAGAAGCTTCATGGGTCGAAGTTTGTTTGTTCGGCTTGGGTAGT
>CAZSSS010000407.1:0-2241 GCA_964609255.1 uncultured Rhodobacterales bacterium | reverse complement strand
CTGACGTTTTTCGCGCATCAATGTTGTGCCAAGAACGCTTTTTAGCGCCCGCATAAAACGACCATATTCACCATCAATCAACGCCGCATTTGCTTTGCTGCCAAACAGGGTGGTTTGGCTGTCAAAATCAAAAAATACCGAGGTCGGCAGAGTATTCTGCCCCGGCTCCATTTCAATCAAACGCGGCTGACCGTCTTGCAAAAAACCAGCAGCGGAATTTGAGGTGCCAAAATCGATTCCAAGGGTATTTGGTTGCTGTGGCATGGCGCGGTTTCCTTGGGCGTGGCGCGCCCGAATATCGGAACGATTGGCGAGAATCAAGACGCAGCAGCGTTATTCCAGCACAAACACCCGGCTTGGGTGCAATTCGCCCGCTTTGTAAACGCCGATCGCCACCGGCACAGCATTAAGCGAGGCCCAGCATTCATCGCCATATTCCAGATCACTGGCCATCACCATGCCGGGGTTGCCATTGCGCAGCTTGGCCGCGCCCTCGGGCGTGCAGTGCAATTCGGGCAGGTCATCAAGACCGGTTTCAAGGGGCAGCAAAAAATCGTCCAGCGCGGGATCACCGGCCATTTTGTCAAGGGTTTCAAATGTGATCCCGTCGCTGGCCTCAAACGGGCCGGACCAAACACGGCGCAGGGTTTTGACATGGGCAAAACAGCCAAGCGCTGTGCCAAGATCACGCGCGATGGACCGCACATAGCCACCTTTGCCGCAGATCATTTCAAGCACCGCGTGATCTGCATCCGGCATTTCCGCCAGCTCCAGCGATTCAACAAACAGATCCCGCGCCTTCAGCTCCATTTCCTCGCCGCCGCGCGCGCGTTTATAGGCGCGCTCTCCGTCAACTTTAACCGCAGAGAATTGCGGCGGCACTTGCATGATGTCACCAACAAATTGCGTCAATTGCGCACGAATGGCTGTGGCATCGGGGCGCAAATCGGAGGTGTTTATCACCTCGCCCTCTGCATCATCAGTATTCGTGGCCTGCCCCAAACGGATGGTAAAACGATACGCCTTAAGCGCGTCTGTGATATAGGGCACGGTTTTGGTGGCCTCGCCAAAGGCAATGGCCAAAACGCCGGTGGCCTCTGGGTCCAATGTGCCGGCATGGCCTGCTTTTTGGGCTTTAAACGCCCATTTTGCTTTGTTGACCACCGCGTTTGAACTGATTCCGGCGGGTTTATCGACAATCAACCAGCCATGCACCGCGCGGCCTTTTTTACGCCGTGCCATCATCGTCTTTCTGTTGTAAATCCCGCTGCACCCTTGGGGTTTCCAGCAACCGGCGGGTTTCGTCCATCTGGTCATAGCTGCGATCAGGCAAAAATCGAAAATCGGGCGAGTGTTTCATTTTGATCATCGCCGTAACAGCGCGGCGAATTTCGTATTTATTACGCACCAGAATTTTCACCAGATCATCCGCATTTTGCCCGCCAAGTGGCAGCACAAATGCTGTGGCAATACGCAGGTCGGGTGTGACGCGGACTTCTCCGACTGTCACGGAAATTTGCGCAAGTTCTTCGTCGTGAATATCACCACGCATCAAAATATCGGACAGGGCGCGGCGAATAAGTTCGCCGACGCGGAGTTGGCGCTGGCTGGGGCCGCGCGCATTTTCGAATCTGTTTTTTGCCATGCTGCCCCTATTGTGCTGCGTTGGAGTTGAAGTCAAGCCAAGGGGCGGCTAAACCTGCGCAAACGAAAGGGGTCATCATGCCAGAGCAGACCAAAATAATTGTGCTGGGCGCATCGGGGCGCATGGGCCGGATGCTTGTGCAAGCGGTATTGGAAAATGCGCATTGCACGTTAACTGGCGTCACACAACGCAAGGGCGGTGACTGGGTGGGCTGTGATCTGGGCGAATGTCTTGGCGGTAAAACCATGGGAATTACCGTGGCTGACGACCTGCTAGATATTATTTCTGAGTGCCATGCAGTGCTGGATTTTACCACGCCAGCCGCCACAATCGCGCATGCAGAGCTGACGGCGCAAGCCCGTGTTGCCCATATTATCGGCACCACAGGCTTAACAAATGAGAATTTAAGCTATTTAGCTGCAGCAGCACGCCACGCGCCGATTGTCCGCGCTGGAAATTTCAGTCTCGGGGTGAATTTGCTGACGGTTCTAACGCAAAAAGTCGCGGCAGCGCTGGATTCAGAGTTTGACATTGAAATCATGGAAATGCACCATCGCCATAAAGCTGATGCGCCATCGGGCACTGCATTAATGCTG
>CAZSSS010000406.1:1040-2248 GCA_964609255.1 uncultured Rhodobacterales bacterium | reverse complement strand
CGAGGCAAGTGGTTCAAAAAACCCGTGTCCCAGCACAAAATCCAGCACCCGTGCATTTTGCCCCAGATACCGGGCTAATTCCGGCGCGGTGGTGCAAATATCAACCAGCAGGTCCAGCAATTCTGGATTTGCATCAAACAACGAGAAAACCTGAACCCCCGCCGGTAGCCGCACCAGAAAACCGTCAAAATGAATCAGCGCCTCGTTGGGGTTAGAGGCATGGGAAAGCTTGGCCAGTATCACCGGTTGCAGCCGTGCAAAAATCCGCTGCGCACGATCCGAGCGCAGCGCCGCGTAATCTTGCCATTTTTCCATCATGGCGCTGACAGCGGCAAAATCCCTGAACCCCAATTCATCAATCGACACCGATGTATCATTTTTGTCCGAGGCAAAAAACGACTCGGTAATTTCGTGCACCTGTTCCAGATTGACCAGAATCTGTTGTTCAAATTCCGCCGCGTTATCAAACCCGCAAAAATTTGCCAGCCGGTCGCGTTTTTCTGGTAAAACCGGCATATCGTGGGTTTGGGCGTCGTCCAGCATCTGCAAACGGTGCTCTATCGTGCGATGCGCGACATAAGCATTGCGCAATACCGTTGCGTCACTTTGGTCAATCCAGCCCTTTTGCGCCAGATCCATCAGCGCCGTTACGGTTTCACGCGACCGCAATTGCGCATCGCGCCCCCCGACAATTACTTGCCTTGTCTGGGCAAAAAATTCGATTTCACGAATGCCGCCCCGCCCCAGTTTCATGTTGTGGCCCGCAATCACAATTGGCCCGTGCAAACCTTTGTGTTCCCGAATGCGAAGGCGCATGTCATGCGCGTCTTCGATCGCGGCAAAATCCAGATGTTTTCGCCAGATAAACGGCACAAGGCGTTCCAGAAATTTCCACCCCGCATCCACCGCCCCCGCGCAAGGCCGCGCCTTGATATAAGCCGCGCGTTCCCATGTGCGCCCGACGCTTTCGTAATACCGCTCCGCCGCCTCCATCGAGACACAAACCGGGGTCACCGACGGATCAGGGCGCAGCCGTAAATCGGTGCGAAAAACATAACCCTCAGCGGTGTTTTCAGACAGTAATTTAACCATGCGTTTGGTAATACGAATAAAACCGGCGCGCAGTTCTGCGCAATCTTCAGCCGGAAACCGGCTTTCGTCAAACAGCATTATCAGGTCAATATCTGACGAATAATTCAGCTCTCCCG
>CAZSSS010000406.1:0-1030 GCA_964609255.1 uncultured Rhodobacterales bacterium | reverse complement strand
TTGCCAACGCCACCATTCCGGCGGCATCGGGAATGTCAGCCGCGCTGCACCCCGGAAGTTTCCCGCGCATGATTTCAGCCGCAACAAGATGTTCAAGCGCTTTTTGCACCACTGTATCCGCCAGATCGGTCAGTGCATTTGTCACCTGCGTCACTGTCCACAATCCGCCCAGATCAGCCAGTGCAATCGACAAGGCCGCGCGACGTTTGGCACGGCGCAAATTATCCGAGAGTTGCTGAAAGCTGCCTTCCTCAATCTGCAAAATATCGAGAAATACATCCGCCAAAGGTTGGTCAGATATGTCGCGCAGCCAGTCGGCTTCGCGGTGCATTGACGCATTAAGATAAGGGCTGCACCCCGCAATCCCTTCAAGCAGACGTGCCAAATTGGCTGGCGCTTTGGCAAACAGCGCTCGAATATCCGCCCCGCGTTCCGCATCATACGGAATCGGAGCGCTGGTCACATCGTTAAGCGCTGCCACTAGCGCCCTTCGTATTTTGGCGGGCGTTTTTGCATAAATGCCATAACACCCTCGGTGAAATCGCGGGTTTTGCCGGCGCGGCCCTGCAATTCGGCCTCCAGCGCCAGTTGCTCATCCAGCGAATTGTCAAAACTGGCGCGCATTGCACGTTTGATGTATTTATAGGCCTTGGTCGGGCCATTTGCCAATTGGCTGGCGCGCGCATCAATGGTGCTGGCAAAATTATCATCGGGCACTGATTGGTAAATCATGCCCCAGTCGCTGGCCTGATCAGCGCTGATTTTATCCGCAAACAATGCCGCCCCCATGGCTTTGGCAAACCCCATCTGGCGCGGCAACCAATAGGTGCCTCCGGCATCGGGCAGCAGGCCAATGCGGGCAAATGCCTGAATGAAAAACGCCGATTTGGTGGCAATCACCACATCCGTAGCCAATGCCAGATTGGCCCCCGCCCCGGCGGCGGGACCGTTCACGGCTGAAATTGTCGGGATCGGGCATTCATAAATGGCTTTCCGCAACGGCTCATATTCTTCCTTGAGGGTGCGTTCC
>CAZSSS010000405.1:0-2250 GCA_964609255.1 uncultured Rhodobacterales bacterium | reverse complement strand
CTTTTCCTCCATGGAAAGGCCGCGCAACGCATCGTCGTCACCACTACGAAGATAGGCAGAAAACGCCTTTTTGTGGGGCAGCTCAACATCAGCAGCAGTGGAAAGTGCCGGGCGTTGGCCCGCGATAGATTTACGATCAAGCATGTTCAAACGATTTTCCTGTTCTTTAAGTTTAATTTTAAGTTCCGACTGGAACATATTGAATTCAGACAAAAATCCGTGCAGTGCAGCCTTGACTTCCACAGCAGGACCCTGCCCCTTGGCATCGCCAAGGGATTTGCATTTGGGTTCACCCATCTCTTTTCCTTTTGATAAAACTGGCGTTACGCCAGCAAGTCTCTGGCCGCGCGAAAAGTCTCGGCCAGGTTTTGCGCCAACGCTTCCTCATCATCGGAAGGCTGCACACGCGCTTCGGAAAGCATGGGGAAGGTCACCAACGACACTTCCCACAGCTCAATCTCGTGCAGCAAACGGCCGCCACCGGCCTTTTCGCTGCGTTTGGTGCGGTATCCAATCGACAAACCGTCAATGGCTCCCGCTTCCAGTAATATCTGTGCCTCTCGGCCGGCCTGCACTTCGGTCAACAAGCGCCCCGAAACCCGAAGCCCCTTGGCATCCTCGGTGATTTCATCCCAAACACCGATGGGTTGATGGGCGTTGTGTTGCCACAGCATTTTGACCTTGCCACCCTTGGCCGCCAGCCGTTTCAGGCACGCCGCATAGGCCCCTTTTTGCACCACATCGCCACCTTGGTCAGACGCGCCAAAAAGACTGGCATAGCCGCTGATAACAGCGCCATCCATCGCCTGATCCTCAAGCGCACAAAATTTGGTTTCATAGGATGGCCCCATGAAATTTTGATAATTCATATTATTTCCTTCCGTAGGGTGCGTGGTTTCCACGCACCGTTCATCCAACCCGAAAAACCGAAAACGCAATATCGGCTGCAAATAAACTCGCGGCACCATACACGGCCAACCACATGCGTTTTTCCAGTCTTTCCAATGACTTTTCGATCATCGTTAACCTGCGTTCCAACCCGATCCACCGCTCGTCAGTCACCCGTTCATGGGCGTCAATGCGTGCGCTCGCCGCGTCAAAAGGTTCATAAAGATACTTGGACCCCCCGCGCGGCTTACTCATCAGCAACGCTCGGCAAGCCCAGCATTTGCCGTTTTTCCGCCACCGTCAGGAAATCCGCCTTCGCAACCCGCCGCCATTGAGACTCGCGCTCAATGCTCAGCGCCGGAATACCGTCAAGATCAGCCTTCAGCGCCAGTTCTTCGCCGTAAAAATCCGACATCCAGTTGCCAATCGCGCCCATAACGCGCCCCACCAAAGGCAGCACTGTCAGGCGGAAAAACGCCCGGTTTGCTTCGGCATAATTCGCATAAGTCGCATCGCCGGGCAGCCCCAGCAGCATCGGCGGCACCCCAAAAGCCAACGCAATTTCACGTGCAGCGCTTTCCTTGGTTTTCTGGAATTCCATATCCGAGGGGCTGAATCCCATCGGTTTCCAGTCCAATCCGCCCTCAAGCAGCATTGGCCGGCCCGCGTTTGCGGCCCCCTGATGATGGCTTTCCATCTCCGACACTAACCGCTCATACTGGTCATTTGCCATCGACCCCATGCCATCTGCGCCCTTGTAAACAATCGCGCCCGACGGCCTTGCGGCGTTGTCCAACAACGCTTTGCTCCACTTGCTGGCCGCGTTATGCACATCCATCGCGCTCGCCGCTGCCTCCATCGGTGACAGCCCGTAATGGTCGTCGCTTGGGTGAAATGCCTTAACATGCAACACCGGCTGCACCTCGCCGCGCATGTCAAAGCGGTGCTTTTTTGCGCCCACAGCATATTCATAGGCCACCGGCCAGCCATCACTGCCCGGCACTACCCGCATCCGGTCTGAGCGCAGCACAAATAATTCGCGCGGTGTGCCTTCCTCAAGGCCGGCCGCCTCCAGATATCCGTCCCCCGACAGCAACATCTGCCCAAAAAGAGCCTCCAGCAAATCCGCTGATCCCTGCGCGCCGTTAGGCCGCGCCAACAGCGCCAAAAGCGGGTGGTTTTCATACCGCCGCTCCGCGTCCTGCAACGCCAAAGGCACCGAGGCCGCCGCCTCCGCAATCATCTTCACACAGCGAAACCCAACAGGATTACCAATGAAACCATTGCGCGTCAGACTGGCCGTATCCCGCCCTGTCCAGGCCGCACGGCCACCAGAATGAAAGCTGACAACCCCGGCGGCTG
>CAZSSS010000404.1:0-2250 GCA_964609255.1 uncultured Rhodobacterales bacterium | reverse complement strand
GGATGCGGTTGCAGCCCCCGCCAGTAACGGCAAACCCAGTTCTTCGCATGCGGCAACCAGCTCATCCGTGACGCCTGGCGATACGCCAAATTGCGCGCCGGCATCCAGCGCGTTTTGCACATCTTGCGGCGTAATCAATGTGCCTGCACCAACCACGCCGCCCGCAACCTGCGACATTTCTTTGATCGCATCCAGCGCGGCGGGTGTGCGCAATGTTACCTCCAGCGCGGGCAACCCACCAGCCACCAAAGCCTCCGCCAAGGGCCGCGCAGTTGCGGCATCATGCACCACCAAAACCGGCACAATCGGGGCCATCCCGCAAACCTCGCGGTTGCGTTTACAGGCGTCTTTTGCTGTTATTCTCATATCATCACCACAATGTTTTTGCAGCCCGTTCGGGCCATGTTCTATCGTATTCCTTGCCGCCAACCTTGCCCGCGCTAACCGCTTTCAAGATATCGCCAGCGCTTGGCAGTTCAACCGCTACCGGCCCGTCCCAAAGCCCGGCGCGCATGATGGCGCGCGCACATTGGAAATAAACCTCATCCGGTGTTATCAGCAAAACCGAACGTGGCTCCTTGCCGGATTTTGCGTAATGCTGCAGCACTTCCGGTGCTGCGGAAATCCGGCCCCTGCCGTTAACCCGCACGATCATATCAGAGCCGGGCACCAGAAACATCAACGCCACGCGCGGGTCTCGCACCACATTACGCAGGCTATCAATCCGGTTATTGCCCCGCCAATCCGGCAAGGCCAGCGTGTTTTTATCCTCAACAAAAACCACTTGGCCAGTGTTACCGCGCGGCGAGCAATCCAGCCCCTCAGGGCCAATAGTGGCCAGCGACACAAAAGGCGAGGCCTCAATGATGGCGCGATAATCCCGCGTAACATGGTCAGCAACCTTTTCCAGCGATGGCGCTGAGGCCGTGCCATAAAGCGCTTCTAGCTGCTCAATCGTTTCGATCATAAAACCGATGCTCCCGTATCCGCTGTGCCGACAAATTTGCGGAAAACCTCAAACATCTCACGTCCGGTTCCCACTGCATTCCCCGACAGGTCAGCCACAACCAATGGCCGTTCCAGCACCGCGATGTCCAGCACATCCAGCGTGCCCGCCGCTGCATCCACCCGCACAATATCACCATCAGCCAGCCGCGCCAACGGCCCGCCATCCAGCGCCTCGGGCGATACATGAATGGCCGAGGGCACCTTGCCCGACGCGCCCGACATCCGCCCATCCGTCACCAGCGCCACCTGAAACCCCTTGCCCTGCAAAATACCCAGTAAGGGCGTCAAGGAATGCAATTCCGGCATGCCGTTGGCTTTTGGTCCCTGAAACCGCACAACAACAACAACATCCTGGTTTAGCTCACCCAGCTTAAATGCCAGTTTCACCGCGTCTTGACTGTGAAAAACCTTTGCGGGGGCTTCAATAATCCAGCGGGATTGATCCACCGCCGAGATTTTCATAACCCCGTTACCCAAATTCCCCATCAACCGTTTCATACCGCCATTGCTTTGAAACGGATCGCTGACAGGTTTCAATATCTTGTCGTTTAATGATTTCCGCGCCCCGCCTTCCCAGACAACCTCGCCGTCTTTCAACTTTGGCTCTTGCACGTAATGCTCCAACCCTTGGCCGATAATGGTTTTGGTATCATCATGCAGCAAACCGTTGCGCAACAATTCCCCGATCATATAGCCCAAGCCACCCGCCGCATGGAAATGGTTCACATCCGCCAACCCGTTGGGATAAACCCGCGCAATCAGCGGCACCACATCCGATAGCTCCGCAAAATCCTGCCAGTCCAGCACGATCCCCGCCGCCCGCGCCATTGCCAAAAGATGGATCAACAAGTTGGTAGACCCGCCCGTCGCGTTCAACCCGACAATACCGTTAACAAAAGCCTTGGCGTCCAGCACCTCACAAACTGGCGTATATTCATTGCCCAGCGCCGAAATCGCCAGCGCCCGCTTGGCCCCCGCAATGGTCAGCGCATCGCGCAGCGGCGTGTTGGGGTTCACAAATGACGCCCCCGGCAAATGCAGCCCCATAAATTCCATCAGCATCTGGTTGGTGTTGGCGGTGCCATAAAACGTGCAGGTTCCGGGGCCATGGTAACTGGCGATCTCGGCCTCCATCAAGGCGGCGCGGTCTACTTCGCCCAGCGCAAATTTCTGCCGCACCTTGACCTTTTCATCATTGGGCAAGCCCGATGTCATCGGCCCCGCAGGCAGAAAAACCGCTGG
>CAZSSS010000403.1:0-2251 GCA_964609255.1 uncultured Rhodobacterales bacterium | reverse complement strand
AACATATCAAATTGCGGGTAAAACCAGCCCGCCTTGTCCGGCCCGTCAAGCAGGCGCATAAATAATGCCAGTGCTTTGGGTTCAAGCAGGTTATCCGCATCCAGAAAAAAAACGCCGCGTAATTCCGGCAGAGATTTCAATGCGTATTCAATGCCTGTGTTACGCGCGCCGCTCAGGCCTTGGTTTTGCTGGGTCAACACTGTGATTTGTTCCGGATATGCGGCGCGCCACCCTTCAAGAACGCCCGCAGTTTCAGGGAAATCGCAGCCGTCATTGACGATAATAATCTGGTATTCCGGCGGGTTTTGCTGTGCTAGGCAGGATAAAATCGCCTCAGACGCCAGCGCCGCGTGGTGCCATACCGGCAGGATAATCGCGATTTCAGCCTTGGTGTTCATTCAATTTCAAGCCCGCGCAAGCAAAGGCGGTCCAATGATGTCTGGCCTTTGATTTTGATGATCAAGTCAGACAGGTCCGGCGCGTTATCCGGTATTATTTCACATTGCATATAGGCCTCGGGCGACAGAAAAACCGACGGGCAGTATAATGTGGCGGCTGTGGCACCAGCGGGCACATGAGTGATGGAAACCTCCAACGTATCTGGCCCGCAATTCTGGATATGCGCAGAAATCGGCGTTTGGATGCCGATATTGCGCAACGCCAGATTTGCCGCCCCGAAATAGTCCGTATGAATGACCAACACATTGTCGATCTCCAGCAATTTTGCGCTGCCTGCGCCCAAAGGCTCGGCTGTTGGGAAATCGGCAGGCATGATAAATTGACGGGATTTTGTTTGCAGGGAAACATCGGGGATTTCAACGCCAGTAAGCCCTTTCCACAGGCGCAAAGCCATTGGGTTTTTGCCATATTCCGGCCAAGGGCTTGCATGGCTTAACCCCAGAATACTGTCTTCCAGCGCGACAACTTGCAATGAAATTTGATCAGCGCTGCCAGCGATTGCCGCAAATTGTGCGCGTTGCCAGCCTGTGCCGGTTAAGGTGACAGGGTCAGTGGCCAAAGCACCATCTGCCGTCAGCAAACATACCTGCACCATTCCGGATTCCAGCCATAAATCAACCGCAACCAATGCGGCGCTGCTAACAGGCAAAGCCTGATCAATTTTTTCGCCGGATTGGCAGGCTACCGTGTCATCAGCAAAATCCCAATGCCGCGCCAAGGTGAATTTGGGTGTCAAAGCCCCGTTCAAAAACCCCTCAACGGCCAGGAAATTATCCTGAAGCACCCGATAATCCTGCCGTAAGGCCGCGGCCGCGGCGCGCTCCTCTGCGGCTTCGGCACGCAACTGCCCTAAACGCGCCGCCATGGCTGCTGCGCAAAAATCATCCAGCGTTTCACCATTTGATACCGGCACCTGCAAAAGCGCCATTAATGCTGCAAAATCACTGCCATCATAACGCGCCATATCAGCTGCGTTCAAAAAAACCCCCAACGGGGCCGCGTCTTCCCAGACCGGGTTTTCCACTTCCAGCCACGGCTCAATAGTGTGCCGCTCTCTGCCCGTAAATTCCGCGCTTACCAGAAATTTCATCCATCACCTGCCTTTGCCCCGCTTTACACGAAACCTTTAAAGCTGTGATTAAATATCAAAAACCGCGATACAACAAGATGTTAGTCTGCGTCTTTGCCCAAACTTTCCGGGTCAAAAACATAATGCGCACCGCAAAATTGGCAGTCAGCGGTCACGGTTCCCTGTTCCGTAGTCATATGTTTGATGTCTTTGGCGGAATAAATTGACATGGCTTGTTTTACTTTTTCGGCCCCGCAAGTGCAGCCGAACCGCACCGTTTGGGCGTCAAAAACCCGTGGATTTTCTTCGTGAAACAACCGCACCAATAACTGATCCGGCGACACATGTGGCCCGATCATCTCAGTGGTTTCGACGCTGTCCAGCAAGATCATCGCGCGATTCCAGTTGTCGCCGTCATCGTCCAAACGATCATCGTCGGCTGCCTTTGGCATATGTTGCAACATAATTCCGCCTGCCCGCCATTGCAGCCCATCGCCTGCATCCGCTTGCGCAATTGACAGCGAAAACTTTGTTGGCAATTGTTCCGATTGCGCAAAATATGTTTCCGCACAGGCGGCCAGCGACCCCCCCGCCAACGGCGTAATCCCTTGATAAGGTTTCATGTTTTCACCCTGATCAATCAGCACCGCAAACATGCCTTTGCCAATTTTTTCAAAAGATGTGCCCGCAGTTGCCAATCGCTCCGCGTCATAACTGGCATAA
>CAZSSS010000402.1:0-2256 GCA_964609255.1 uncultured Rhodobacterales bacterium | reverse complement strand
TCGGATGATGTTGGGGTGCTGAAAGGCACGCGCAAATCTTTGACGGCTGACCATACGGGGCTAATGTCCCGCGCAATTATGGATTATAATGAGGAGTTTGAGAAAAACCTTGTTGCGCTTGCAAAGCTAAAAGCCGTGGAAACCAAAGCCAACGGCGCGGAAAAAACCAAAGCATCGGATGCATTGACCAAAGCCTGCGAAAAGATGGTTTCGGAGCAGAGCAAAAAACTGGACGGCCTGCATAGTGTTTTGAAAAAACGCTGCGCTGTGATGTCGAGCATTCCTGCCGCTATGAAAAAGGGCATGGCCAAAGATATTTCTGATACAGCCAAAGCCGAATATAAAGTTTCCATGGCGGCCCTGACCAAAGGCGTTGCACCGATTGAAGCAGAGATTCCCAAGGCATACAAAGACACCGTCGCGGCGCTTGCTAAAATCAAACGCAAAGATATTGGCACATCAACTTTGGTGCTTGGGATCGGGAAATCAAACCGCATGGTTCCGCCGCTTGGCAAGCTATTTGATTTAATGGGTAAAATCGATACAAAGTTGAAAAAACTGGAACAAACGGCCAAGAAACGTTAGGGGATGTGATGTCAGAAAACACCGATGCCGCTGAGGGGTCAACCCGCTGGAAACTCGCGCAATTTATTGACAGCCCAAGGATTCGATATTCGATTCTGGGGCTGATCGTTTTTAACGCGATTACGCTCGGCCTTGGCACTTCGGCGGTGATCAGCAGCAAAATCGGCCCGTTTCTTGACGTATTTGACGGCGTTGTTTTATGGGTTTTTGTGGCAGAGATGGTCATCAAGATTTACGCCTATGGTCCGCGGTTTTTCAAATCCGCGTGGAATTTGTTTGATTTGACAATTGTAAGCGTGGGGTTGTTGCCGACAACCGCAAACCTGTCGCCGTTGCGTGCTTTGCGGGTTATTCGGGCAATGCGGATATTATCGGTTGTGCCGCAGTTGCGCTCGGTTATCCGGGCATTGCTGGAGGCATTGCCGGGCATGGGCGCGGTGATTATTTTGCTGGGCATTGTCTATTACATTTTTGCGGTGATGGCGACGATCCTTTACAGCGGCACCCATCCACAATGGTTTGGCACCCTTGGCGAAAGCTTTTATTCCCTGTTCCAGATCATGACGCTTGAAAGCTGGTCAATGGGAATTGTGCGCCCGGTAATGCTGGAACATCCGCTGGCATGGCTGTTATTTGTGCCGTTTATTATTGCCACATCTTTTGCGGTGTTGAACCTGTTCATCGGTATTTTGGTCAACACAATGCAAGCCGCCGTGGAGGAGGAGCAGGACAAAGAGATGGAGCGCATCTTGGGTATTGTCGTTGCAGGGCAAAATGAAACCAAGGCAGAGCTGGCTGAATTGCGGCGGCTGCTCGAAAAATTTGAGGGCGCATAAGTGGCGAGTAGTCAAAAATTTATTGCGCGCAATCGCGCCCCTCGGGTTCAGATCGAATATGATGTGGAGCTGTATGGCGCTGAAAAAAAGATTCAGCTGCCATTTGTGATGGGGGTTATGTCCGATCTTTCGGGTAAATCTGCGGAACCGCTGCCCTCGGTCAAAGACCGGAAATTCCTTGAAATCGACAGTGATAATTTTGACAGCCGTATGAAATCAATGAAGCCGCGCGCGGCTTTTGCAGTGCCCAACACCCTGACCGGCGAGGGCAACCTTTCGGTTGATCTGACATTTGAGAAAATGTCGGATTTCAGCCCGGCCGCGATTGCCAGCAAAATTGAACCGCTGCGAAAATTGCTGGAGGCCCGCACGCAGCTTTCCAATTTGATGACCTATATGGATGGTAAAGCCGGCGCCGAGGAATTGATCGAACGGCTGATGGACGAGCCTGAAAAGTTCAAAGCAATGGTGTTGGGTGGAAACGATGCCACCGCTACAACCGATGCAACATTTGACGCAATCAAAGCAGCCGCCCCAGATGAGGTTGAAACCGACGATAATCGCGCTGACATTCTGGACGCGCTGAAAGCAGACCAGCCAGACCAGCCCCCGCAAGACGACAATACCAGCGATATTCTTGCCGGAATGGCGGCTGATGCACCCGAAAATGAAGAAGAAGACACCAGCGCAGAACGCGCACTGAACGCGATGCGCGCGGTTGAGGTGGACGTTGAACCCGAAGATAACAGCGATGATCTTTTGGCAGAAATGGCAGCAACCGCGCCAGAGGATGAAACGCCAAAAGACAATAATGCCGACATTCTGGCAGATATGG
>CAZSSS010000401.1:0-2263 GCA_964609255.1 uncultured Rhodobacterales bacterium | reverse complement strand
AAACGCTCAAAAGGCTGCCTGTCACGCGACGGCATGCTGCATATGATGTTCAAGCTGGGGCAATGCGCCGAAGAAAACTGGCGAAGGTTACGCGGCTTTGACTATCTCGCCAAAGTCATCACAGGCGTCAAGTTCACCGACGGAATAGAAACCACCGAAACAGACCAGATCGCAGCATGACCCAAAAGCCTCAAACACCAGATTTGACAATAACTCCTCCACTGCGCCTGACATCGGTGACAAGGGTTCCTGCTTTGCCAAGCGCGCCTTGGCGCTGCCAGCCCGCTGTTACCTTGAAAAACTGTAAGCGTTGTCTCATTGTAAGCGTTGTCTCATTCCCACGTTAACCCACCAATTTATTTCTGGGTGAATGGAATGACGTTATTGCCCCTCATAAAGGCGTAAGCGGCGTCCCGTTCCCACCTAACCCTTAAAATTCCACGGTAGCAGGTCTTCAATGTCACTTTGTTTGTGACCGTTGACGATGGCGGTGAGGATTCCGGAGATATATCCGTGCGGTTCCACGGCGTTCAATTTGCAGGTTTCGATGAGGGAAGCCAGCATGGCCCAGTTTTGGGCACCGGCTTCGTGCCCCGCAAACAGGGCATTTTTACGGTTCAGAGCGATGGGGCGGATTGTACGCTCAACAGGATTGTTGTCGATCTCGATACGGCCGTCGGTTAGGAACAGATTCAGGCCGTTCCAATATTTGACAATGTATTTAAGAGCCTCACCGGTCGGGGATTTGGCCGAGACCTGGGTGCGACTGTAGGTCAACCAACTCTCGAAGGTTTCCAGCTTTGGTTTCGTGCGCTCAATGCGTGCCGCGAGACGTGCCTCAGCAGGTAAGCCTTTGATATCGGCCTCGATCCGATAGATGGCGGCGATCTGCTTTAGGCCCTCCCGTGCAACCGGAGCGGCGCTGGCTTTGGCCACGTCATGAAGCTTTCGTCGCGCATGCGCCCAGCAATACGCCAGTTGCACGTTCTGGCTGGCACGCTTGAGTAAGCGATTATAACCCGCATAACCATCGACCTGAAGGATGCCAGAAAAACCCCGCAAAATATCATCTGCATATTTGCCACCACGTCCCGGTGCGTAGGTGAAAGCCACGCAGGGTGGCGCATCTCCCAGCCAGGGCCGGTCATCACGGGCGAGCGCCCAGAAGTAACCCGTTTTCGTTTTTCCTCGTCCTGGGTCCAGCACCGGAGCGGTGGTCTCGTCCATGAACAGTTTGGAGGATTGCTTGAGGTTTTCCAGCAGGCAATCACAGACAGGCCGCAATTCGTATGCGGCTTTTCCGACCCAAGATGCCAATGTAGAGCGATCCAGATCAACACCCTGCCGCGCATAGATTTGAGCTTGCCGATAGACGGTAAGTGATCGGCGTATTTGCTGACAATCACGCTAGCGACAGTTGCTTCGGTTGGCATTCCGTCCTCGATCAGGCGCGATTTGGCAGGGGCTTGAACAATGCCCGTTTCGCAGGATCGACAGGCATATTTGGGGCGGCGGGTTACGATCACACGGAACTGGGCGGGGATAATATCTAGACGCTCGGATGTATCTTCGCCGATCATGTGACGCATCGCGCCGCAACGGCATTGAATGTCGTCAGGGTCGATTACGTCCTCGACACGCGGCAAGTGTTTGGGCAGATGGCCACGATTGGATTTACGCGGTTTGGCCGGACGTAAAGCAATGTCGGCATCCCGCTCTGCGTGGATGGTCTCGATGGCCGTTTCAATATCCTCGAATGCCAACTCATACTGGTCCGAGTCAATCTTCTCTGATTTTGCCCCGAACAACGCTCGCTTAAAGTCAGAAACTAGCTTTTCCAGCCGCGCATTTTGATCCTGCTGGCGCAGGACAATTGCCTTCAAAAGCTCAATGTCATCAGGAAGATCAGCGGGGTTTACCATGGTCGATTTATAGCAAAAATGGCCTGTAATTACCCGTGCAAACGCCACTATGATTCACTCTGCCGCAGCCGGTGGGCGCACCTCCAATGCATGAACTTTACGCCAGTCCAGGCCGGAAAACAGTGCCTCGAATTGCGCATGGTTCAGCCGCATCATACCGTTGGAAATAGCAGGCCATTTGAACACGTGATCTTCCAGCCTCTTATAGGCCATTATCAGGCCGGACCCGTCCCAATACAGCAGCTTCAGCCGGTCGGCCCGTTTCGAGCGGAACACATAAACCGTACCCGTGAACGGATCCTTGTGCAGATGGTTTTGAACCAACGCCGCCAACCCGTTAT
>CAZSSS010000400.1:0-2264 GCA_964609255.1 uncultured Rhodobacterales bacterium | reverse complement strand
CAAACGCAGCGCCCGTGCGGCGGTGCGCATCGCGGTTGACCTCGCATTAAAGGGGATTATCAGTCATAATGATGCGTTGCTGCGGGTGGAACCGCGCAGCCTTATTGAGCATCTGCACCCGCAAATCGCCAAAGACGCTAAGCGTGATGTTTTTGGCACGGGGTTGCCCGCCAGCCCCGGTGCCGCCATAGGGCAGATTGTTTTTACAGCCGAGGCCGCCATGGCATCTGAGGCGCGCGGTGACGCCTGTATTTTGGTGCGTCGGGAAACCAGCCCCGAAGATATTCGTGGCATGCACGCGGCGGCGGCTGTGCTGACGGTGCGCGGCGGCATGACCAGCCACGCGGCGGTAATCGCGCGCGGTCTTGGTGTGCCTTGCGTGGTTGGCGCGGCGGATATTCGCATTGACCTTGATGCCAAAATTCTGCACGCGGCGGATGGGCGCAAATTTAGCGAGGGGTCCACTATTTGTGTTGATGGCACGTCGGGACAGGTTATTTCCGGTGCTCCGATCATGAATGCCGCCGTGTTGGACGATGCCTATGAAATGTTGATGTCCTGGGCTGATCAGGCCCGCACCATTGGCGTTCGTGCCAACGCTGATACACCGGGCGATGCGCGCGTTGCACGGGATTTCAAGGTTGACGGCATCGGGCTGTGTCGCACCGAACATATGTTTTTTGACGATAACCGCATCAATGTAATGCGAGAAATGATCCTGACCGAAGACACAGCCGCGCGCCATGGCGCATTGGCGCGGCTGCTGCCCATGCAACGCGCTGATTTTATTGAGCTATTTGAAATCATGCGCGGCTTGCCCGTGACGATCCGGTTGCTGGACCCGCCGCTGCATGAATTTCTGCCGCACAGCATTTCGGGGATGGCGGAGCTGGCGCAGGCCATGGATTTACCGGTGGAAATCATTACGCGCCGCGCCGCTGATATGGCAGAAGTCAACCCGATGCTGGGGAAACGCGGTGTGCGTCTTGGTATTACCATGCCGGAAATATATGAAATGCAGGTGCGCGCAATATTCGAAGCAACAACCGAAGTTGGTAAAACCGGCAGTCCGGTTGTCCCCGAGATCATGATTCCGCTGGTTTCAGCCAATCGCGAGGTTGAATTGATCAAGGCTCGAATAGAATCGGTTGCAGCCCAAGTTGAAGCCGAACAAGGTGCCGCGCCCGCCTATCGGCTTGGGGTGATGGTCGAAACGCCCCGCGCGGCGCTGCGCGCAGGCGATTTGGCCCAAAGCAGCGAATTTCTGAGCTTTGGCACCAATGATCTGACGCAAATGACATATGGTTTATCGCGCGATGATGCTGGCCGCTTTATGCGTGAATATGTGCGCCAAGGGGTATTTGTCGAAGACCCGTTCCATTCGCTGGACATCGAAGGCGTAGGAGAATTGTTGCTGCTGGCCGCATCGCGTGGCCGTGAGGCCAACCCCGGAATAACACTGGGGCTTTGCGGGGAGCATGGCGGCGACCCTGCTTCGGTTCAGTTTTGCAAAGTAGCGGGGTTTGATTATGTGTCCTGCTCCCCCTATCGGGTGCCGATCGCCCGGCTTGCCGCGGCGCAGGCGAGCATTCTGTATGGCGACAAAAGCTGAATTTCGAATCAGCCCTGACTATGCTTTTGCCAAAATTATGGGTTATTTACCCGACCCGCAGCACTTCTTTTTCGTTATGATATTTGGTAAAATTGTTTGGGGTCAATTATTTAGACGGGTTCATAAATAATCCCCTAAAAATTGCAGGATCATTTGCGCCAACCTATAGACTCGCAAGGGGTGGCTGTGGGATATTAAACGCCTGTATGAACCGTTTTAGCATTTGGATATGTTCCGAATGTGCGGCATTTTTGTTGTTATTAGGATTACAATGTTTATTGAGTCTGTGCAAAATTCTAGATGGTATTGGGTTCTGATCACCGCGATATTTTTGGCCATGAGCATGACTTTTGTGCTTGTGGTTGGCGGTGCGAATGCAGAACGTGTTGCTGTGCCCGCTGGTATTGACCCCGACAGCCCCGTGCAAAGCCAGATTTTGGCGATGATGTCGATGGAACGAGTGGTCATGAATGCAATGACAGCCGACAGGTTGGCTGAACTTGGAGGGGTGCCTCTGGCATCTAGCAGCCCGCCCAAACGCCGTGGGTTGGCGGGGTTGCTTGCGGGGCAGGTTGATGATGACCAGCAGGCAAATACGCTGGCGGCCACGGTTCAAATCAGCCGAAAGGGCGTTGAATTCAACCCGATTGTG
>CAZSSS010000399.1:0-2271 GCA_964609255.1 uncultured Rhodobacterales bacterium | reverse complement strand
CCAATCAGAACAGCGTCGTGATTGGCGCGCATTAAATGCACGCGCCGCCGCGCTTTTGGGCCGGTTATCCATCGGCTCTCATCTGATTTGGTTGCGATACGCCCATCAAGCGAGGTGGCCAGTTTCAAGGTCAACATCGGGCGATTAATGGTTCGATTCAGAACAAACCCAAGGTTAAGAGCCTCTGCCTCCATTTCCAATATGCCGACATCAACCTGAATGCCGGCATCCAAAAGCCGCTGAATACCGCGCCCCGAAACCCGCGGATCGGGGTCTTGCAGCGCAGTAACAACCCGCGTAATTCCGGCCTTGATCAGGGCATCCGCGCAGGGCGGGGTTTTGGCGTGATGGGAACAGGGTTCAAGGGTCACATAAGCGGTGGCGCCGGTTGCGGCTGCGCCTGCGGCCAACAATGCTTGGGTTTCCGCGTGGGGGCGACCCGTTGGCTGGGTCCACCCTCGGGCGATCAGTCGGTTGTTTTTAACAATGACACACCCAACCGAGGGGTTGGGCCAGACACAACCAAGCCCGCGCTTTGCCAATGACAAGGCAAGGCGCATCCAGCGTTGATCGGTTGCATCCATTATTTGTCGGAGTCAGATTCTGGCGGGCGTAATTCGTGCACAAATTCCTCAAAATCATCAGCGGCCTGAAAGTTTTTGTAAACGCTGGCAAAGCGCACATAGGCAACCGTATCAACGCGGGCCAAGGTTTCCATAACGATCTGGCCGATCTGGTCGGACTGGATGTCGACCTCGCCCAGACTTTCAAGGCGGCGCACAATGCCAGAGATCATCTGGTCAATGCGGTCAGCCTCAACCGGGCGTTTTTGCAGCGAAATGCGGATCGAGCGCGCCAGTTTATCGCGGTCGAAATCCTCACGTTTGCCGTTCTTTTTCAGCACAATAAGGTCACGTAATTGCACCCGTTCATAGGTGGTAAAGCGCCCGGCGCAAGCGGCACAGGAACGCCGCCGTCGAATGGCGACGTGATCCTCCGCAGGGCGGGAGTCTTTTACCTGGGTGTCGATATTTCCACAAAATGGGCAACGCATTGAGGCCTCCGTAAACACAACATATAGCTGATGTTACTATAGGCAGGGAATAACAATATGTGTAGGGGCAAAATTAACAGTTTTACAGCGCGGTTGAGCATTTACAGTTTGAGCAATCAAGAGTAGCCTTTGGCTAAATAAAAAACCAAACAATTACGGAGTGTATTCATGCATTTACTGAAACCTATTCTTGCAATCGCAACCGCCGGATTTGTGGCGGCATGTGAAATTCCACCAAATGGCAGTGACGGATTTCCGTCGATTGGCAGCGGTAGGTCCGGTGGTAACGTTTCGGTGGCAGATGCCGGGCTGGCCGCGTCGCTGGATGCCGTTTCCACGAGCAACGGCGTGCTGTCCTACTCCTATTACACCGATGTTGTGTCGGATGGTCGGGTTTTGACAGGCGCAGACAGCCATTGTGGTGGCCCGGGCCAAGCGGTTATTACCCTTAACAAAGGCTCGCGCGGTGGGCGGGCGTATAATACAATGTTGATCACCTGTCGGTAAATCGTAGGGCGGGCTTTTAGCCCGCCATTATTGCCACGATAATCAAGAAAAATCACCTTAACTGGTGCGTTTCATTGGACGCATCGGTTTTTACCCAGCCCAGATTTTCATAAAAACACGCGGCGATTTCATCGGTGCGCAGGCGAATAACCGAAAACGGGTGCGGCGGTTGGACCAGAGCTTCAACAAGGATTTTGCCGCAGTTTTTCCCGCGCCACGCGCGCAAAACATAAAGATGCCGCAGCCGCCCAGCGGTTAGATCATCATTATACGGGTCAAAACAAACCCCGCCAAAAGCGATGATTTTACCATTGTCGCGCAGCGCCAACAGCTTTTCGCCGGGTTGTTTGAACAAAAATTCACCCGATTTCCAACGAGCCGCGAAACGGCCAACAAAGCCATGACCTTGGGACGTGGCCTCAGTGATGAGGGTCTCAAAAGAGGGCTCATCGGGGGTGAAAGAAGTTGGGATCATCTGTTGATATTAGACGTAGGGTGTGTGCTTTGCACGCACCGATTGTGATGAACGCGGGCGCGGTGCGTGGGGACCACGCACCCTACGGGATTATTGATCCAAGAAACTCCGCAGCTTCCGGCTCCGGCTTGGGTGCTTCAGCTTCCGCAAGGCTTTTGCTTCGATCTGTCTAATACGGGTCCAGATCGCCAAGCGCGTAGGTCAGGCTGGGCAGGATTGCCGGCGCAGTTAACTG
>CAZSSS010000398.1:0-2276 GCA_964609255.1 uncultured Rhodobacterales bacterium | reverse complement strand
GCCATAAGCAGGGTCAGCCGCGCGGAAATGCCCGATTTGACGTTGCTGGATTTCCTCTGGCACGCCAGTCATTTCGGCGGCAATTGTATCCATCAAACGGCCCTGCTCATCGGTTGGCATAAGGCGGAACAAATCGCCAGCCTGACTGAAATCATCATTGCCATCGCGGTGGTTATACCGATCAGCATCGCCCTCCAGCGGCAACGCTGGTTCTTTGAATGACGGGTTTTCAACCGGGCCGCCAAAACTGTTGGGTTCATAATTAACCGCGCCGCCATTATTGCCGTCTCCGCGCATCTCGCCGTCACGTTGATAGCTGTGCACGGGGCAGCGCGCCGCATTCACCGGCAGATGCTGATGATTTGTCCCCACCCGATAACGTTGCGCGTCGCCATAGGAATGGATACGCATTTGCAACATTTTATCTGGGCTATGGCCAATACCGGGAACAATATTTGCAGGGGTAAAAGCGGCTTGCTCAACCTCGGCAAAATAATTTTCAGGATTCCGGTTCAGTTCCATCACACCGATGTCGATCAACGGGAAATCTGCGTGTGGCCAGATTTTGGTTAAATCAAACGGGTTGTGATTATGGCTTGCGGCCTGACTTTCGGTCATCACCTGAATTTTGACGTTCCATTTTGGGAAATCGCCTTTTTCGATTGACTCAAACAGATCCCGCTGATGGCTTTCACGGTCGGACCCGATCAAGGCTGCGGCAGCTTCGTTGCTATTGTGTTTTTGGCCTTGCGCGGTTTTGAAATGGAATTTCACCCAAGTGCGTTCGCCCGCGTCATTGATCAGGCTATAGGTATGCGACCCGTATCCGTTCATATGGCGCAAGCTGGCGGGCAAACCGCGATCTGACATCAATGTGGTTATCTGGTGCAACGCCTCTGGCGCATGAGACCAGAAATCCCACTGCATTGTGCC
Organism: uncultured Rhodobacterales bacterium; assembly: GCA_964609255.1. Lineage (GTDB taxonomy): Bacteria > Pseudomonadota > Alphaproteobacteria > Rhodobacterales > Rhodobacteraceae > UBA3077. The sequence continues at coordinate 1,343 of CAZSSS010000398.1, read as the reverse complement.
GGAACGCAAATTGCTTTTTGGGTCGCGTTTTTGACTGTGAATGAAATCCATAAATTTATACGGATCACGCACGAAGAAAACCGGCGTGTTGTTACCCACCAGATCCCAATTGCCTTCGCTGGTGTAAAATTTCATTGAGAACCCGCGGACATCGCGTTCTGCATCCGCGGAACCTTTTTCGCCGGCGACCGTGGAAAACCGCACAAAACATTCGGTTTTGGCACCTTTTTGCAGGACTTTTGCTTTGGTATATTTCGCAATATCGCCTGTAATTGTCAGCGTCCCATATGCGCCGGATCCTTTGGCATGCACAATCCGCTCGGGGATGCGTTCGCGGTTAAAATGAGCATGTTTTTCAAATAATTGCCAATCCTGCACCAAAAGCGGGCCGCGTGGGCCGGCTGTCAGGCTGTTTTGATTGTCAGCAATGGGGCTGCCATTGGCGGCGGTCATGGTTGGCTGGTCGCTCATTTGTCTCTCCGGAGAAAAGTTGAGGGTTTTAGTCTGGCATTCACCCTAAACAGGTGATGATGGCTTGGCAACCAAAGCAGAAAAATTCAGCAATATTATCCTCGCTTTTTGCTGAAAGCACCCTTATGGACACAGCAACACTCCCTGCTCTTTTGTCGCCGAGGCTGCTTTGCTTTCATATCAACACAGTTATCATGCCGGTGGTCCTGCTGACCTGCACAAGCACCTGATTCTGGCGGCGCTGCTTGACCTGCTGACGCGAAAAACCCGTGGTATTTCATATATGGAAACCCACGCTGGGCGCGGATTGTATGATCTGGCAAGCGCTGAATCGGAAAAAACCGGTGAGGCGATTGAGGGCATCAACGCCATTGACCTGCCCGATTGCCCGCTTAAAACCTGCCTCGATATTGTGCGCGCCAAATATGGCAAAAATTCTTACCCCGGCTCTCCGTTAATTGCGCGAACATTATTACGCCCGCAAGACCGGCTGCACCTGATGGAACTGCACCCAACCGAATACCGGCTGCTGCGCCAGAACCTGTTGGGTGAGGGTGTGTCGCTGCATAAACGTGATGGATATGAGGGGGTGATGGCGATCTCTCCGCCTAAACCGCGCAAAGGTCTGGTGCTGATCGACCCCTCATATGAAATTAAATCAGAGTATCAGGACATGGCGGAATTCATCCATCGCCTGATCGCCAAATGGCCCGAAGCCAGCCTGTTGATCTGGTATCCGGTTCTGGCCGCAGCACGCCATGATGCGATTGCGACGAACCTGAAACTGCCGTTTATCAAACATGAGGTCAGTTTTGATCTGAAAGACGACGCAGGCATGACCGGCAGTGGTATGATTTTGGTCAACCCACCCT
>CAZSSS010000397.1:0-2277 GCA_964609255.1 uncultured Rhodobacterales bacterium | reverse complement strand
CCACCATATCTTTCAGGATTTTATTAAGCGCGTGACCAATGTGCAGATGCCCGTTAGCATAAGGCGGGCCGTCATGCAGGATGAACGGCTTGCGGTTTTCTTTGGCGCGCAGGGCCTCATAAAGGTCCATATCGGCCCATTTGGCCAGCCATTCCGGCTCACGCTTGGGCAGGCCTGCGCGCATGGGAAAATCGGTTTTGGGCAGGTTCAGCGTGGATTTATAATCGGGTGTTTCAGCACACATATCGTGGCTCCATCATGTCATGAATTTCGTTTGTGGGGGCGGCGCGGCATCGCACACCTTTTCCCGACGTCTCAAGCGAGCGCCGGGCAACTAATTCGTATGATGTTAGCTGTCCACATAGCCCGCGTTATACCCAGCCTTCACCATAAGGTCCAGCCCAAGTTATGCTGGATTTCTACTGCAAACCATGGTTTGAAAGCACATGGATATCGCAATTATCGGGTGTGGCATTGGTGGTCTGGCAGCGGGGGCGTTATTGGCGCAATCTGGCCATGATGTCACGATTTTTGAGCGCTTTGACAAACCTGAGCCGGTTGGCTCCGGCCTTGTTATTCAACCCGTCGGGCTGGCGGTCCTTAACCGCATTGGTGCCGCAGAATATGCCTTGCGAAAAGGCCGGAAAATCACGCGGATGCAGGGGCATGAGGCCATTTCCGGCCGCTCAGTTCTGGACGTTTCTTATGGCAATCGGTTTGGCTTGGCCATCCATCGCGCCAGCCTGTTTGAGGCGCTGCACCGTGGCGCAATAGCAAGGGGTGTGCGGGTTGAAACCGGTTGTGAAATCACCAAAACCACGCTGCATGCAAACAAACGATTGGTGGATGGCAGGGCCTTTGATCTTGTGGTTGACGCCAGTGGCGTGGGGTCAAAACTGTCACCGATCAAAACCAGACAACTGATGTTCGGGGCGCTTTGGGCCACAGTTGACTGGCCCGAAACCAGCCTGCCAGCCGATCATCTTAGCCAAAAATATAACGCCGCACAAAATATGATAGGCGTTCTGCCGATTGGCCATTTACCCGGTGAAACTGCTGATAAAGCCACGATTTTCTGGTCGTTGCCGCAACACAGTTTTGCCAAATGGCGCGCGCAACCGCTGGATATATGGAAAGCCGAGGCCAATATCCTCTGGCCCGAAATGGCTCCGTTTTTGGGCCAGATTACCCAGCATGACGACCTGACGATGGCCAATTACGGCCATGGCACCCTGAAAAAACCCCATGCCGAACGGCTGGCCCATATCGGAGATTGCAGCCACGCCGCCAGCCCGCAACTGGGCCAAGGGGCCAATATGGCGCTGCTGGATGCGCAGGCGCTGGCGCTTGCCTTGGCAAAATACCCCGTGCAAACAGCCCTGCAAAAATATGCAAAATCCCGGCTGCGACATGTGCGCACCTATCAGTTGATGAGCGCGGTTTTCACCCCTATGTATCAATCGAACAGTCGTTTACTGCCTTTCCTGCGCAACTGGCTGTTCGCGCCGCTAACCCGCATTCCGCCCATCCCGTGGGTGCTGACAAAAATGGTCTGCGGTGACATTATTACCCCGATCCGAGGCCTAAAATGACCCTTGCACGATTTCCCATTTCTGCCGACCAAATCAACGATGTCGTGACGGAATTCTATCGCCGCATTCGCCTGCATGACGTGCTTGGCCCGGTGTTTTTCAAAACCGTGCCCGATGAACCGCAAATCTGGGCAGCGCACGAAGAAAAAATCAGCCGTTTCTGGCGCAATGCCATCCTGTTTGAACGCAATTATGATGGTAACCCGCAACAAATCCACAGCCAACGCCCCGCTGTGCTGCCCGGCCATTTTGAATTATGGCTGGATCTGTTTGATGAAACTGTAAACGATACCTTGCCCGAAGATCTGGCTGCCAGTTGGTCCGCTCTTGCCCATCGCATCGGCGCGGGCCTGCGCATGGGCGTTACCCATGCCCGCCAAAAAGCCGGAGACGTGCCATCCCTGACATAAATCTGGCTTCCTCTTTTCCTAAATACTCAAAATAACGCTAGGCCGCCAGTTCTGCCAAGCCCAGTGTATTTTCGCGCGCCTCAACCAAATTGGGGCTAACAACGTCGCGCAGCCGACCGGCAAACGCCAACCGCCAGCCTTCGTCATCGGCCTCCAGCAATTCGGCAATCGCAACATCTGGTGTCCATGCATCACATGATGTCAGATACACAGTGCGGCCATCGCTGGCGTCTTGGGCGGAAATAACTTTATGAGTTGATGCAGTTGCCATGGTG
>CAZSSS010000396.1:0-2285 GCA_964609255.1 uncultured Rhodobacterales bacterium | reverse complement strand
GCTTATGTTGGCGATGCCCATATCGGCGAAGAAACCAACATTGGTGCGGGCGTGATATTTTGCAATTATGATGGTGTTTCCAAACACAAATCTACGATCGGCAGAAACGCCTTTATCGGCTCCAATACTGCGCTGGTTTCCCCCGTGAATGTCGGGGATAACGCGATGATCGGCTCTGGTTCGGTGATCACCAAAAACGTGCCGGCTGATGATCTGGCGATTGCGCGATCGCGTCAAGAAAACAAAGCCGGAATGGGCAAACGCCTGATGGACCGACTGCGCAGCCTTAAGGCCAAATAATGACCCCGATTGAGCAAATGCGCAATGCTGGAAATGCGCAAAAAGCCCTTGAGATGTCCAGCTATCACAAAGGGTTACGCGAATTTCTTGGGTTAACAAATCCACAAATCGATGATTTTGTCAAACAATGGCGCTTTGAACGTGACGTGGCCGAACGCGTCAACCTATCAGCCGAGCTTTGGCAATCAAACATCCACGAAGCACGGATTGCGGCGGCCAAGTTATTGATCCAAGCGCGCCTGAAACCCAGCGACGAGGCCGCATGGCAGTTGATCATTGCTTGGGTGCCGGAATTTGATGCTTGGGCCATCGCTGACCACGCCGCATCCGCAGGCGCGCGCCGCCTTGTGGCGGATCCCAGCCGCCTTGATACCGTTGAAAAATGGGTGCATTCAGACCACATGTGGTCACGCCGCGCCGCATTAGTAATGACTTTGCCTTGGGCAAAATTGAACCATCTGTCCAGTGACCAGCACAAAGACCGCGAACGTATTCTGGGCTGGGCGGCTTCTTATGTATCTGATCCTGAATGGTTTATTCAAAAATCGATCGGCTGGTGGATCAGGGATTTGTCAAAACATGATTCAGCCCGAGCACAACAGTTTTTGGAAAAGCATAGCCACGAAATGGCAGCGTTTTCACGCAAAATCGCCGCGAAATACCTGGCCTAACGCTCATAGAAAAATGGCAGTTTAATGCCACTTTGCGGGTTCTTGTATCGCAGTAACTCAGCAGTATTTTCAAATGCCAAAAGCCGGTCGGTTGTGGTCCAGCGGTTGATGGTTTGGGTCAATTCGAAACCAAACCCCATTTCAAAGCGATAAATCGCGGTCATCGTTCCGCCCACCAACCCCTGTTCAAACGCCTGTTTGCGCGACACAGCGGATTCAGCGCGAGGCACATGAAACGCAACCGTGCCGTCGATTTGCAACGTCACACCGCCGATAAACGCCTCAGCGCAGGCAGACAGACATTTCGCGCCATCAGGCACCACTGTGCGCAATCCGTGTTCACGAATTATGCGCCCGATTTGCATACCCTCAGCCAAATACCCGCCGGAAACCGCCAAGATCACTGTATCGGTCTGATCGGTTAGCGATTGTTCAAAAATATCAGCCGCGCCGCGATCAAAATTCTGGGACAGATAAATCGGCTCCGCGCGGCTTGGTAATGCGTAAACAACAACCAATAACACAGCCGTAATCACCGCATGTATCACCCAGAACCGGGCTTTTGGAGACATAAAAAACCCAGCACAAAATGCGCGCAGGGATTTCTGCTCGGGTTGATGATGGTCTGATATCATGCAAAATGAAATAACAACCAAACGTAAATATCCGGTAGCATCATCGCGCGATAACGATACTATTTGCAAATTTCTTCCTTTAAAATTAGACAAGTTTTAGCATAATTGGTTTTAATACAGGCACAGCCACGTCGGGTTTTTGCGCCATTATTTCACTTTGACTAAATAGGATTTCCTCATGCGCTCTCTGGATTGTTTTAAGACATATGACATACGCGGAAAACTAGGCTCCGAGCTGAACGAAAGCATTGCCTATGACATTGGCGCGGCCACGGCGCAGTTTTTCAATGCAAAAACTGCCGTTATTGGCGGTGATTGCCGCGCCACCAGTGACGCGCTTAAAACCGCAACCATCAAAGGTCTTTGCGATATGGGCGTGGACGTTTTTGACCTTGGCCTGTGCGGAACCGAAGAAATTTACCATGCCACCACGTATCTAAATACCGATTGCGGCATTGAAGTCACGGCTTCGCATAATCCAATTGATTATAACGGCTTGAAAATCGTCGGCCACGGTTCTTGTCCGCTTGATGCAGTAAGCGAGTTTCCGAAAATTCGTGCACTGGCAGAAGCCGCCGAATTTAGCTTTGCATCACAAAAAGGCCTGGTAATTCCGCGAAATATCCGTGCTGAATATGCAAAAAAGGTTGTATCATTTGTGGACCCGCGCCGCATGGCA
>CAZSSS010000395.1:0-2293 GCA_964609255.1 uncultured Rhodobacterales bacterium | reverse complement strand
TTGCTCGATACCTTGGATTCCCAAGGCTATGAGACCCCGACACCCATTCAGGCCAAAGCCATTCCCGCCATTCTGGAAGGCCGCGATGTTGTTGGTCTTGCCCAAACCGGCACCGGCAAAACAGCCGCATTCACCCTGCCCTTGTTGCAGCGTCTTCATGGCACATCTGCACGCGGAAAAGACCGTGTAATACAGGTGCTTATCCTGTCGCCCACCCGCGAACTGGCCGCGCAGATTGAAAAATCTGTGCGTGATTACGGGCAAAAACTGTCCCTGCGCTCAACTTGTGTTGTTGGCGGCGTGCCGATCAAACGCCAGCAACAAGCGCTTCGCAACGGCATTGATATTCTGGTTGCAACGCCGGGTCGGCTGGAGGATCTGGTTAGCCAGAAATCCGTGCGCTTGAACAATATCAAAACCATCGTGCTGGACGAAGCCGACCAAATGCTTGATATCGGGTTTATGCCCGCCATTCGCCGCATTCTGAAAATGCTGCCCGCCAAGCGCCAGACGTTGCTTTTCTCGGCCACCATGCCGCGCGAAATCCGCAAGCTTTCCGCTGACCATCTTGATGATCCCATTGAGGTTGCGGTAACACCGATTGCAAAAACCGCTGATAAAATCAGCCAGAGCGTCATGCATATGCCCACTGACGGCAAGGTAAACGCCATGACAAAACTGGTGCGCACCCATCCGGGCAAACGCATTATCGTTTTTTGCCGCACCAAACGCGGCGCGGATAAAATCGCGCGTAAACTCAACACTGAAAACCTGGGCGCGGCGGCCATTCATGGCAATAAATCGCAAGGTCAACGCACCCGCGCGCTGGATGCCTTTAAGAAAGGCAGCATGCCTGTGCTGATCGCCACCGATATTGCGGCGCGGGGCATTGATGTGCCGGGCGTGGAATTGGTGGTGAATTACGACCTGCCCCATGTGGCAGAATCTTATGTGCATCGCATTGGCCGCACCGCGCGGGCCGGTGCATCGGGGTTGGCTGTATCGTTTTGCACACCCGATGACATCAAATTATTGCGTGCCATTGAACGTCTGATCAAAATCAAAATTCCGGCATTGGCGGCGGATGGGTCGGTGTTGCCCGACCATGCAGTGCCCCAAGCGCCCCGCCCCGTGAAACGCCCTGAGGGCAAACAGAACAGCCGTCGCCGCCATCGCCCGCGCCGTCGGGCGCAAAATTAAATGACGCTCGCCACTATCATTTTGGCCGCAGGGCAAGGCAGCCGGATGCATTCCGAGCAGCCCAAGGTTCTGCATAAAATTGCCGCTGTGCCGATGCTGGGCCATGTTATGAACATCGCTGCACAGATCGACGCCGACAAAATGGTGATTGTGGTTGGCCACGGCGCGGCGCTGGTTGAAAAGCTGGCGCTTGATATCGATCCTGCCTGCGAAATTGTGACCCAAGCCGAGCAAAACGGCACCGGCCATGCGGTTGCACAAGCGGCCACTGCCTTGCAGAATTTTACCGGTGATGCGCTGGTTTTGTATGGTGACACGCCCTTGGTGCGGCCCGACACGCTGAACGCCATGATCCAGAAACGCCAAGCAGGCGTGGATGTCGTGGTGCTTGGCTTTGATGCCGCTGATCCGGGTCGTTATGGTCGTTTGATCGAACAGAATGGCGCGCTGACGGCGATTGTTGAGGCCAAGGAATGCTCAGCAAGCCAACTGGAAATCGGGTTTTGTAATTCTGGCGTTGTCTGCGCCCCAAGCGAATTACTGTTCTCGCTGCTGGCAGATGTGTCCGCCAATAATGCCAGTGGTGAAATTTATCTGACCGACATTGTTGAGATCGCAAACAAGCGCGGGCTTTCCTGTGCGGCAATAAAATGTGCGGAATCCGAAACTCTCGGGGTGAATTCGCGCCACGATCTGGCGCAGGCCGAAGCCGCATTTCAGCGCACAGCCCGCGCGGATGCCATGCAAAATGGCGTTACATTAACCGCGCCAGAAACCGTGTTTTTTGCGCTTGATACCGTGCTTGGCCGTGATGTCACGATTGAACCAAACGTGTTTTTCGGGCCTGATGTCAGCGTTGAAAACAACGTAACCATCAAAGCAAACTGCCATCTTGAGGGCTGTCATATTTCTAAAAATGCCCAAATTGGCCCGTTTGCCCGCCTGCGCCCCGGTGCCGAAATCGGCGGCAATGCCCGTATCGGAAATTTTGTTGAGATCAAAGCAGCGCAAATTGATCAAGGCGCAAAAATCGGCCATCTGGCTTATGTTGGTGACGCCCATATCGGCGAAGAAACCAACATTGGTGCGGGCG
>CAZSSS010000394.1:0-2301 GCA_964609255.1 uncultured Rhodobacterales bacterium | reverse complement strand
TTTACACCGAAGATGTCGGGAGTTCGAGCCTCTCATCACCCACCAGTTTCATTTCGGTTCTGGCAAAATTATGGTTGCATTGGCTGGTGAATTTGTTACCGGTGGAACCATGATAAGAAAATTGCTAAAGTTCAGGGCGCGGGCGCGCAATGCCGTGATACGATATTTCCGCAAGAAAAAAATTGAGCATTATTTGAACGGCCAAATGAAAAGTCTGGCTGCCGATTTGCCCGATTTCCCCATGCCGGATTACAAATTTTTCCTTAGATTTGACAATACCATTGGCCCCAAAAGCGACATGCGGTTCAGGCGCGTTAACGGGCGGATTGAAATTTCTATGCATTGGATGATTGGTTGGGAAAACAATATTTTGGTGTTCGAACATATTGCAGCGGTTTTGTTCTGGTATGCCAATTGCAAAACCAAGGCGGGGTCGATGCTGGTCAATGTCTCGGACGGTGATTTTCCGTCTGCTGCGACATTTGCAAACAGCGCCTTTCGTCCTGATATTATCTTGTTGCCAGATACTCATTTCTTTCGAAATCGCGGTTATGCAAAGACCACAAAGATCTTTGTGAACACAAAAACCGCGTGGCAAGATCGAAGCGATATGATCGTCTGGCGCGGGTCTATTACGGGTCGGGGCTATGTTACTTTTGAACAAATGCTGGCAAAACATCCGGCGGTTGTCCAGCGCATTCGATTTGCCCAAAAAACCAATGGCAGCGAGGTTGATTTTAAATTTGTTGCCCAAAGCCTGGATAAGGACCTTCGCGAGTTTGTTGAAAAAGCTGGGTTGGCGGGGGCACCTATTGGCGAAAACAGTTGGGTTGGTCGAAAATATGCCATCGATATTGACGGGTATTCAAACGCCTGGAGCAATCTGTTTATCCGGCTAAAGCTGGGGTGCTGTGTTTTGAAGGTCGATTCTGATTTCGGGTATCGACAATGGTATTATGATCAATTGGAACCCTATACACATTTTGTGCCGATAAAAGCCGACCTTTCGGATTTGTTTGAACAAATTGAATGGGTTAAGACCAATCAAGACAAAGCAGAGGCAATTGCGCTAAACGGCAGAATGCTGGCAAACAGCCTGAATTTTCAAACCGAAACGGCAGAAGTCGTGCGACGTATTTGCAAAAGTTGTCCGGGTTCATGATGTCGTATTATTCTGAAAAACGGGTTTTGGTGCCCGGCGGTGCGGGGTTTGTTGGCTCCAATCTGGTGGGGAAACTGCTGGGGCTGGGGGCCATTGTTACGGTGCTGGATAATTTCCAGACCGGCAGCAGGAAAAATTTTGATGATTTTTGTAACCAAGAAAATCTGACGGTGCTGGAACATGACATAACGCGGCCTGTGAATATTGATACCGATGTGGTTTTCAACCTCGCTTGCCCTGCGTCACCGGTGCAATACCAGCGTCATCCGATTGAGACCCTGCGAACCTCGGTTATTGGTGCTGACAACCTGTTGATGCTTTGCAAAAACACCAATGCGCGGCTGGTGCATGCCTCAACCAGTGAGGTATACGGCGACCCGGCGCAACACCCGCAAACCGAAACCTATTGGGGTAACGTGAACCCCAACGGGCTTCGCGCCTGTTATGACGAAGGCAAACGCGCCGCAGAGGCCTTGGCCATGGATTATTTCAGAACGCACGCGGTTGACCTGCGCATTGCCCGTATTTTCAACACATATGGGCCACGCATGGCAAAAAATGACGGCAGGGTAGTGTCCAATTTTATTGTGCAAGCCCTGCAAGGCAATGATGTGACTGTCTATGGCGATGGCAGTTTTACCCGCAGTTTTTGTTTTATCGATGATATGGTGACGGCATTGTTGAAAATGGGGATGGTCAACGGGATCGCGGGCAAGGTTATCAATCTTGGTAACCCTCTGGAAACCTCGGTACTGGCCCTTGCCCATAAAATCATTGAAATCACAAACAGCAAAAGCGCGGTTGTTTTCAAGGCATTGCCAAGCGATGATCCAACGCGGCGCAATCCTGACATTACCAAGGCCAAGAAATTCCTGAACTGGCAGCCAAAGGTTGAATTGCACGAAGGGCTGGTCAAAACCATCGGATCTTTCAAAGAAATATTGGGAAAATCCTGAAACCCGCATGCAAATATTCGGAAATCCAGAAATCTTGTCAAACCTGTCGCTATCTGCTTGACGCGCCATAAGGCCAACAGTAGAACCCCATTCAGTTGCCGCATTGCGGTGGCTTGGCAAAGTATTTGGCGGTTGTAGCTCAGTTGGTTAGAGTGCCGGCCTGTCACGCCGGAGGTCGCGGGT
>CAZSSS010000393.1:0-2304 GCA_964609255.1 uncultured Rhodobacterales bacterium | reverse complement strand
TTGCTGGCCACAGGTTTTTCACCCCCCCCCAGCATCGCCGCCCCGTAGCGCAGGAAATTCGCGCAATTTTCCGGCCCCGCCTCGATCAAATAGGACCAAAGCGCGTCATAATCCGCGTCCGAAACCGTTGAATAGGCGCGCAAGCCTGCATCGGGTTTATCATCGCCCGGAAGGGCCACCAAAGCCACGCCAGCGGCGCGCAACCGAATGGAAAACTGCTCCAACCCATATTGCCAATAGGCTTCGCCGCCCAATATTCGCACAATCACCAGCCGCGCCTTGCACGCCGTATCCTCCAGATATTTGTCAACCGTAAACGGGTGCGAAAGGTTGCCGATATTCGCCAGCCGCAGGCTGTCCGGCCCGTCCGTTATGTCGCCAAATGCCGCCGAAAGCCCGGCAATTTCGGTATCCGCCGCTGAAATAACTATCACATCAGCGGGGGTTTGCCCCAGATCAACAGGTTCCGACCCATCGGTAATTTCCCCCGCCTGAACTTGCATTAAATGCATCAGGGCAATTCCTTTTCCATAAACAGGCTAACCTTGTTATCCACATAATCGCCAAACGCCGCGATCCGGTGATAGCCAAGTTTTTCATATAACGCCACCGCACCCAAAAGCGTCGCGCCGGTTTCCAGCCTGATCACAGGCAGGCCAGCCGCGCGTTTCTCTAATGCCGCCATCAATAAACGTGCAACGCCAAACCCGCGCGCAGCGTCACTGACAAACAGCCGTTTAACTTCTGCATAATTTGAGTATCGCACCAACGCCACGCAACCAAGCGCCTTGTCGCCTTGGCGCGCCACCCAAAAATCGGTCTGTGAATTTGCCAGTTCTTCGGGTGAGAATGTATAACATTCGCTGATGCTGAACAGCGCGCGCATATGGGTTTCGCTTTGGGAGATCAGCGCGCGCGCTGACACAGTTAACGGGCTTTCCAAAGCAATTGAGATCACCCCGCCAGTGCCTTTTCTATACCGGCATGGTCCAACCCTGCCTCACCAATGACCACCAGATTACATTTGCCTTTTTCAGCGGTGGTTAGCGGACGATCAAAATACACCTCAACCCGAGGTCCAACCGCCTGAATAACCAGCCGCATCGGCTTATTCCCGACCTGCGCAAAACCTTTCAGGCGCAGCACATTAAATTCCCGCATCACATCCGCCACCTGCAAGGCAAAAGCATCCGCATCGTCAATCACACCGCGCGACACTTGAAAAGTTTCAAATTCATCATGGGAATGCTCGTGATGGTGATCATCATCGTCGTCGTGATGATGATGCACTTCGTGGCGGGCCTCCATGTTATCCTCTGATCCAATATTTTGCCCCAGCAATACCTCCACTGGCACCGCGCCCATTTCAGCCGGAATAACCTGCACAGCCGCCTGCGCGCCAGCCCGCAGGCTGGCGTTAAGGGAATCCGATTGAGCTTTGCTCAAGAGGTCCGCTTTGTTGATCACGATAAGATCAGCACAGGCCAGTTGGTCCTCAAACAATTCCGAAAGCGGCGTGTCATGATCCAGCTGCTCATCATCTTTGCGCTGCGCATCAATTGCTGCCTCGTTATGGGCAAAACGCCCCTCGGCCATGGCCGCGCCGTCCACCACCGTGACCACCCCGTCAACCGTTACGCGGTTGCGGATTTCCGGCCAGTTAAACGCCCGCACCAAGGGTTGCGGCAAGGCCAGCCCCGAGGTTTCAATCACGATATGATCCGGCGGATTATCCTTGGCCAGCAGCATTTCAATGGTGGGCACAAAATCCTCGGCCACGGTGCAACAAATGCAGCCGTTTGACAGCTCCACCACGTCCTCATCCGCGCAGCCCTCAATGCCGCAACCCTTCAGCAACTCGCCATCCACCCCCAAATCACCAAATTCATTGATAATCAGCGCGATCCGCTTACCGGCTGCATTTTGCAACATATGGCGGATCATGGTGGTTTTGCCTGCCCCCAGAAATCCGGTAATAACGGTGGCAGGTATTTTTTCAGCCATTTTTAACTCCAATTTTTTGAGATTGTGGCCGATTGGCGATCATAGATTTAAGGTAGGTTTTAGGGATCGGGAAAATATTGGCAACCGCTTTCGCTGATCGGTCCGACAACAACCGGCCAATCTTGATCCGGGTCCATGACAACCACTTGAATATCTGTGATTTTATACATGCAAGTGTCGGATTCTTCTCTTCCGACCTGTTCGCCGTCGACATATATGTCAATCCACGGCGGCCTTCATATCCGATATGACATGGCCCGTTTTCCGGATCCCCCCCACCCCCCCAGTTATCTTCAAAAA
>CAZSSS010000392.1:0-2305 GCA_964609255.1 uncultured Rhodobacterales bacterium | reverse complement strand
AGTCCAGTTATGTGACGCTTGATGATCTGGCGCAAATGGTGCGTGATGGTCTGGATTTTGTGGTCAAAGATGCTAAATCGGGTGCGGATATTACCAGATCAGTGCTGACCCAGATTATTTTTGAAGAAGAATCCAAAGGCCAGAATCTGCTGCCAATTAAGTTTTTGCGACAGCTTATCGGGTTTTACGGGGACTCACTTGAAGGGTTTGTTCCGGGTTATCTGGATGAATCCATGGCCGCATTTACGCGCAACCAAGACCAATTACGTGAGCAGGTCAGTGCTGCGGTTTCAACAAACCCTGTTATGGCAAATTTTGAAAATATGGCCCGCGGAAATATGGAGTGGATGGAAAACGCCATCAAGATGTTTTCGCCTTATGCTGCGGCCCAAGCGTCCCAAGAAAACCGGGCTGAACCAACGGCTGATACGCCGCAAAATTCTGAGCTAGATACCCTCAAGACTCAATTATCGGAAATGCAGGCGCAACTGGCAAAGCTGGTCGGAAACTCATGAAGTTTGGGCGAATGGTGCCAGATGGCCGTTTGTATTCAGGCAGATCGGCATTTTTTCAGACCGGCCGTAATAATACCCCTGCATAGCATCAATGCCCAGTTTTTGAACCATTGCTGATTCAGCCGCAGTTTCGATGAATTCGGCGACTGTATACATGTCAAAATGCCGTGCGATTTTAACCATGGCTTCAACCAAAACCTGATTGTCGCGGTCATGATCAATTCCGGTAATAAATTGGCCATCAATTTTGACCATGTCAAATTTGAACTTGCGGAAATGCGAAAAAGCAGTGCTGCCTGCGCCAAAATCATCAATGGCAAAGCTGCACCCGATATTATGAACAAATTCCATAAACTGCACAGTTGAGTCCGGGTTCTCCATCGAACCGGATTCGGTTATTTCGACAATAAGACGATCGGCAATTGTCGGATGGTCATGGGTGTTTCGTTCCAGAATCCCCATCCATTCCGCATCATTTATGGAATTGGGTGACATATTGACAGAAAGCCGCTGGCGCGGGTCTGCCTGCAACATATCGAGTGTTTTTTGCAGTGCAATACGATCAAGTGCTTGAACTAGCGAGGTATTTTCAACAGCGGGAACAAATTCCCCTGCGGAAATCGTGCGACCCTCACGGTCGCGAATGCGGACCAACCCTTCGTGGAATGCAATAATCGGGCGGGTTCCTGAACGCACCACAGGCTGGAATGCCAGCCCTACGCGCCCTTCGGCAATTGCAGAGTTCACCATGGCCCGGCAGGCTTCAACCTTCAGGTCTGGTTTGGTTTGCGCCAATCTAAATTCGTCATTTATGGCAACCATATCGATTCTCCACACTACTAGTTCACAACCACAAGGTTACGCAAAAGTGTTAACAGAACGTAAACTTTCGCTAATTGTTCTAAAAATGTTCCTATTATTTTCGTAGGATTTGAGGAAAAATTGCTTTCAACTTAACGTCTCGTTAATCAACTTCCAGATTGAATTGCAATTATAGCGCGAATTATTTGCAACGCGCTGTCTGTAATCCAGTCTGCGCCACCGGAAAGGCGGGCAATTTCCTGTCCGTCGCGGTTCAAGATTACCGTCAATGGCAAACCAAGCGCGCCAAACTGGCTACCCAATGCGCCGCGCGGGTCCAGCAGGATTGGCAGGTTGGTGACGCCGGCTTCTTCATTGAACCGCTCAATACCGTCCAGACGGTTTCGACCGGTTGCGATGGCCATCACCATAAAATCATCATTGCCCAGCAAGGTTTGCAATTCTGCCAGTGCTGGCATTTCTTCGCGGCAGGGGGCGCACCAAGTGGCCCAGAAATTCACCACTCGAATTTTACCGTTGGTATCTGCGATAACATGCGTGTTGCCCGCCGGGTCCGTAAAGGGGACGGTAACCAAATCTTGTGCCTCGGTCAGAAATTTGAGCTTTCGCATGTCATCAGCACGCAATTCCATCAATTCAACGCGTATTTCCGGGCTGAGTGTTTGTGCTGTAACAGGGTTTGCGCCCAGACCAATTGCGGCGTATAGCAGGGCGGGAATAAGGGCTGAAATTTTCATTGGATGCTCCTGCAAAAAGTTGAGGTTATTATGTCGGGCAAAAAGACATCAAATGCAATGTGGGGCGGTCGGTTTGCTGCCGGGCCGGATGCGATAATGGAGGCGATCAATGCTTCCATCGGGTTCGATCAACGTATGGCCGAGCAGGATATTCAAGGTTCCCGCGCCCACGCAGCGATGCTGGCTGCCTGTGGTATCATTACTAGTAATGATGCGGAGGCGATTGAGAAA
>CAZSSS010000391.1:0-2325 GCA_964609255.1 uncultured Rhodobacterales bacterium | reverse complement strand
TGACCCTTGCGGTGCCAGGTTCAGCCCCAGCGGCTGTGTTGCTGGCGGCAATGATTATCCACGGCATTCGACCCGGGCCGCTGATTATGATAGAGTCGCCGCAATTCGTTTTTTCCGTTGTGGCCATGGTGTTTTTGGCCACCATTGCAATGGGTGTGTTGGGCTTGTTGCTGACACGACCGCTGATCATGGTGTTAAGGGTAACGCGTGAGCGTTTGATGCCGGTGATCTTTATTTTATGCACTGTTGGTGCATTTGCGATTGCCAGCCGCACATTTGATGTCTGGGTTATGGTGTTTTTTGGCCTGTTCGGATTTATATTGCGAGAGCTGAAATATCCGATGGCACCACTAATATTGGGAATTGTGCTGGGCGATATTTTGGACAAAAGCCTGAGGCGCGGCATGGTGTTATCTGACGGGGATTTCACTGCGTTTTTGGTGCGCCCAATTTCCATGGTGCTTTGGATCTCGGCGCTAATATTTGTAGTTATGACGATGCCGGCATTGCGGCGCAAGGTATTTGGCCTGCTCAAGCGCAAATCCTCAGAGGATTCAAAATGAAACCAACCAAAATAGACAAGCTGGATTTTGTGTCTTCGGGCATTCTAACTCTATTTGGCATTGGTGTTTTTATCGAAAGCTTGCGCATGCCTCGATTGGAAAACCTGAATATTAGTCCTTATACGGTCCCAGGGTTGGTTCCCGGGGTTTTGGGCATATTATTGACGCTTGGTGGTTTGTTCATTCTGGTCCGGTCGGTAATGCACGGTGGATGGCGATTGGGGTTAACCGGAAACAGTTACGCAATCTGGGCCAAATCCAGTGCGACGCGCCGAAGCGTCATGACGCTGGGGCTAACCTTGTTTTACGCGCTGATTTTATTTCCGTTTGTCCCATTTTATGTTGCAACCCCATTGTTTGTTTTCGCCTTCATTCTAGGCGCTGAGGCAATGGCGCTGGGAGCGTTGCCTAAAATGCGCGCTATAATCAGCGGATTAATTCTGGCAGTTTTGGCCGGTTTTATCATTGGGTATGTGTTTCAAGAACTATTCTATGTTCAGTTACCGGGGGACAAATAGTGATTTTAAGTTTATGTAATGAAGTGTTGCGCGAACATAATTTTCCGGATCTATGCCGGATGGCCGCTGGGCTGGGGTATCAAGGACTTGAAATCGCGCCGTTTACTCTGGCGGATGATCCATTTTTACTGAGCGATGCGGAAATCGCTGCGTTAAGGCGGATTGTCGAAGATCACGGGCTTGTGGTTACAGGGCTACACTGGCTTTTGGTGGCTCCAAAAGGGCTTTCGATCACATCCGGTGACGCCTCAATCAAAGCCAAAACCGGTGATCTAATAAAACGGCTAATTGAAATTTGTGGGCTTTTTGGGGGAGGGGTGCTTGTGCATGGCTCACCAGAACAACGCGCACTAAGCCATGCCCATAGTCCAATGGCAGCACGCGCAAATGCTACGGAATTGTTAACTCGGGTGGCAAGTTGGGCGCAGCAGGCAGACGTTTTGTATTGCATTGAACCGCTTGGCACCAATCAGACCGATTTTATTAATACCATTGATGAAGCGATCGACCTGGTGGATATTATCGGATCTTCACATTTTAAAACCATGATCGATACTGCCTCTGCAGGAGTGCAAGAACCGCTGAGTGTCGCAGAAACTATCCGCAAATATTGGCCGACGGGCAAGGTGGCACATATTCAGCTCAATGATACAAACCTGCGCGCACCGGGTCAGGGAGAAAATCGGTTTTTTCCAGTTTTCCAGGCGTTACGTGACGTGGGCTATGACGGTGTTGTCGCGGTTGAACCTTTTATTTATGAACCAGACGGACCAACAACCGCGGCTATCGCCGCGGGTTATGTTCGCGGAATTTTGGAGACCCTATAAATGCCCCCCCCCCACATTCGTGTTATTCGCTCAAAAATGGTGGTGCGTAATGCCTTCACCCGATTGCCGTTTCGCTTTGGCGTTGTCACAATGGAGGCCGCGCCAGTTGGCTTGCTTGAAGTCGAAATTGAGCTGCAAAACGGTGCGATTCAAAAAGGCATTGC
This sequence comes from uncultured Rhodobacterales bacterium, assembly GCA_964609255.1. GTDB lineage: Bacteria > Pseudomonadota > Alphaproteobacteria > Rhodobacterales > Rhodobacteraceae > UBA3077. The sequence continues at coordinate 253 of CAZSSS010000391.1, read as the reverse complement.
CAGTGATTTTTTGGCTTATAAATGGTTTGATAAATCGCCCGAAAAAACCCCGGCTGACAACGTTGCCGATCTGTTGCAAGCGGTGCGCGACGCGCGTGGCGTATATGCTGACAGCGCCCCAGATACTCCATTTAACCTGTGGCTATATACGCGCCAAGAAATAGAAACCCGCTGCCTTGAGCGCGGGTTTAACCGGTTGGGAGCATCGTTTGCCAGCTCTATGATGGAGCGCGCGGTCATGGACGCGGTCGGG
>CAZSSS010000390.1:0-2330 GCA_964609255.1 uncultured Rhodobacterales bacterium | reverse complement strand
CCAACGTGCGCTCTAGCGGCCATGATGAGGCCGTAACCCTTACAACCCCTGTGCGTATGAGTCTGGAAGAAGCCATTGCCTATATCGACAATGACGAGCTGGTTGAGGTGACGCCAAACAGCATTCGGATGCGCAAACGCTTCCTTGATCCGATCGACCGCAAGCGCGAATCGAAAAAGATTGCAAGCTAATATTCGCATTTTGCAAAATTAACCCGATTTTAGGAATTATTAACTCGCGAAATGCAAATGACTTACATCTAGGGGTTGCTTTAGCAAATGTGTTTGCCTACAAAACCCAACTATATAGTCTAATAATGTATAGTAACCCAAAGCGCGTAGCTGGCGTAATTATTGCAACTATCGTTAGTAGAAAGTTAATTTTTTATAAAGAGGTTGAATATGAAACATCCCGTAGACGTCCATGTGGGCAAACGTGTGCGCCACCGTCGTTGGATGGTTGGTAAAACACAACAACAGCTTGGCGAAGCTGTTGGCATTAAATTCCAACAAATCCAGAAATATGAAACAGGCATGAACCGCGTAAGCGCTTCTCGGTTGTGGGATATTGCAGCGGTTCTTGAAGTTCCGGTCAGCTTTTTCTTTGAAGGAATTGCAGAAGGTGACGTTGAAGCCAAGGCCTCAGAAACAGTAGCATCTGATATGCAGGGCGACCTGCTGGCAGACAAAGAGGCATTGGAGTTGGTGCGGTCATATTATTCGATCCCCGAAGCACAACGCCGCCGTTTGTTTGATCTGGCCCGTGTCTTGAGCGACGTTGCTTAAAAGCATTTGACGCGACCCATGAATTATGAAATCCCCGTCAGGAAACTGGCGGGGATTTTTTTTATGAACATTGGCAAAGCGGAACAGGCGGAATTGATCTCGGTCGCCCATGAATTGGCGGATGTCGCGCGGGTTGAAACCTTGAAATACTTTCGTCAACCGGCGTTAAGCGTTGCAAATAAAGAACAAACCAGCTTTGATCCGGTAACTGAGGCCGACCGCGCCTCGGAACGGGCCATGCGTGATATTCTGGCCAAACGCCGCCCGAATGACGGAATTCTGGGTGAGGAATATGGCACCAGCGCAGGAACCAGCGGGTTAACATGGGTGCTAGATCCCATTGATGGCACCCGCGCCTATATCAGCGGCACCGCCAGTTGGGGGGTGCTGATTGGCCTTGATGCGGGCGATGGTCCGGTTTTTGGCATCGTTGACCAACCCTTTACCGCAGAGCGGTTTATCGGCGGGTTTGGCCTGTCAGAATGGCAACGCGGCGCGGAAAAACGCGCCATGAAAACCCGAAATTGCGCGACCCTGTCAGAGACAATTTTGTATACCACTTTTCCCGAAGTCGGCACCCCCGCAGAGGGCGCGGCGTTTAAGGCTGTATCGCAACAATGCAAGCTAACCCGTTATGGATTGGATTGTTACGGCTATGCGCTTATCGGGCTTGGAATGATCGATCTGGTGATCGAAAGCGGCTTGCTGGCCTATGATGTGCAAGGCCCCATTGCGGTGGTAGAGGCCGCAGGCGGGATTGTAACCAATTGGCAGGGCGGCCCGGCACATAATGGCGGGCAAGTGATTGCGGCAGGGGATGCGCGGGTTCATGCGGCGGCGTTGGAAATTCTAAACCAGACCGTTTAGAAAGATGTCGATTTTCGCCCAGGCCTGCGCTTGAATATCCGGGGTCTCCATCCAGATTTCATGGCGGGCATCCTGCATTATTTCCAGTTGTGCGTTGGGGAATTTCGCCATGAGATCGTGGATGGCTTCGGGCAGCACAATTCTTTCGTCGGTGCCAAGCAAAACCAAAACCGGAATAGTTGGTAATTTGGCGCGTTTGAATCGTGCAAATTCGTCCAGTGCCCCCCTGAACCAGCGCAGGCTGGCACCGCCAAGGCCCAATTCGGGTTTGGCTATGATATGGCTTTGCATAAATTCCCAACGGGTTTTGTCCGAGGTCAGATCATTATCTGCAAATTCTGCCAATAGCACATAAAAATCGCCGGTTGTGGTCGGAACGCGGCCTTGGCCTTTGCCGACGGCTCGGGCAATTCCAGACAGAATACTGACGGGCAGGCGTGTGCCTTTGGGCATGATGACATCCCACATCGGCGCTGAGAAAACCGCCGCAGAAAAATTATGTTGGCCAAGCAAATGCCGCAGGCCCACACAGCCCCCCATAGAGTGCGAGAATAACAGCCGGGGCCCTTTTAGCGCGGTAACATCCGCATGGTTCAGCACTGCTGTCAGGTCTTGTTGATAATCGGCAAAATTCAGCACATCACCCAGATCAGTGCGCCCGTCGATATGATCAGACAG
>CAZSSS010000389.1:0-2331 GCA_964609255.1 uncultured Rhodobacterales bacterium | reverse complement strand
TAGGCCTGCGCGTTATTGGATACCGTTATAAACGCTTCAAGCGGCTGGATGCTTTTGCGATAAGCAGCCTGGCCAATAGCAAAGGCTTTGCCCCATTCTTTGGCCTGTGGCGGGTGAATAGATTTTTCCATTTATGCTCCCAAAACGGCCCCGAAATGAAAACATTGGGGCCATGGGTTTTCCTAACAAGCGTATCCTTAATGTCGCCTAGCAATTGCTAGGGCTGGGCAGAAGCTCCTGACCGATACTTGGGGCGGCGGAATTTGATAGCAGAATTCTGATGTATTTTTGCCACATCCCTACCAATTGCTAGGGGACAAAAGATCGAGGCCATCCTAACAGCTAATCAGAACTTTCAAGCTGAGGAACCCGAGATGAGAACCTTTTCAATCACAATAATTCTGCTGGCCAGTTGCGCTGGCTCGGCCATGGCGGGCAGTTTTACCGCCCCCGTTATTATTGCAGCGCCAATTATAGCGCCGCCCGTAATCATCACTGATTGGCGCGGGCCTTATGCCGGTGGCTTGGTAAGCTTTAACAGCGCTGGCGACTACACATTGTTTGATGTGGGTTCACCGGTTGACACCCTTTCGCTGGATGGCAACACATCTTATGGCGGGTTTGCTGGCTATAACTTCCAAAACCGGGCTTTTGTTTATGGTGGCGAGGTGGCGGTGCATTCCGGCGGCATGGCTGAGATTGGCAGCGATATCAGTTTTGGCCCGGTTGTTGACCTCAAAGCCCGCGCAGGTTTTGTGATTGGCAACGCGCTGGCTTACGGCGTGGTTGGCGGCGCTTTTTCAACCCTCCACCGCCCCCCAACCGAAGAATTCGCAAGTTCCGGTTTTACTTATGGGGCCGGTTTGGACCTTCAGCTCAATGAGCGCTGGTTTGTGGGGGCTGAATACCTTGTGCGCGATCTTTCAGGGGCAAGTAACGAAAATAGCGATGAAAGCATAACCGCAACTCTCCAATCTGTTCAGCTCCGTATCGGGATGCAATTTTAGCCCCGCACAAAAGTAATTATTTTCAAAGGAAATAACTATGAACAAGCGTTTTACACTTCTTATCCTCACCGCCTTGCTTGGGGCCAGCCCCGGCATTGCACAGGATGCCAGCTCTGACTGGAGCGGCGTTTACGCCGGCGGGATGGTCAGCTTTGATGATGCGGGGTTTCTTCGTGCTTATGTGTTAGGCGTCCTTGACGATGTCGGAGATACGAATGATGTGATCTCTTTTGGCGGGTTTGCTGGCTACAACTTTCAAAACGGGAATTTTGTTGTCGGCGGTGAATTTGCCATTTCGTCTGGCGGAGTTAACTTGGTTGCTAGCCCAGAAAACCAATACGAAACCTTTTATGATGTAAAAGCCCGTATCGGATACGCTTTTGGCCCTGCCTTAACCTACGTGGTGGTTGGCCGCTCGTTTTCCAATCTTTCGTTTGGCGGCGCGGATATTTCGAGTTCCGGCTTGGCTTACGGCACGGGGCTTGACTATATGATCAACGATAATCTGTTCGCCGGGGTCGAATACCTTGTCCGGGATATGTCTGGAAATTATAGCGCAATGCCACAAATTTCCGCTGAAACTACCATCCAATCCGTCCAGATTCGTGTCGGCTGGAAATTTTAACCCTGCACAACAGCACTCAATTCAAAGGAATATACTATGAAATACTCAATACTACTGACATTTTCAGCATCCATGCTTGCAAGCACAGCCCTTGCAGGCAGCCCCGATACTCTTGTCTACCAAGCCCCTCCGCAAGTTGTGGCACCCGCCGCCGCCGCCGCCGACTGGAGCGGGTTTTATGCAGGCGGGATGGTCAGCTTTGATAGCGCAGGTCTTGTGCAGTTGTTTGACACAAATAACGGGTCCCCCGGGGCAAGCTCACCTATGAACGACAATACTTCCTTTGGAGGGTTCGCTGGCTATAATTTCCAACGGGGCGCATTTGTATTTGGTGGAGAGTTTGCGGTTTCTTCGGGTGGATTAACCGCAACAGTTAACCCCCTCATACGTTACGAAGAGGTCTTCGATCTGAAGGCACGTGCTGGATACAGTTTTGGTTCTGCAATGGTGTATGGCGTGGTCGGCGGGTCTTACTCCAACCTACAGTGGAGCCAGGTGTTCAATGTTCCAAGCACCGGTCTCACTTATGGTGCAGGTGTGGAATACATGATTGGCCAACAAATATTTATTGGGGCCGAATACCTTGTGCGTGACTTAACGGGAGAACGAGATGACGGCTTTCCTGAGGAAGCACGCATCACCACCCAATCCGCCCAGCTCCGCGTCGGCTGGCATTTTTAACCCTGTGTCCCACTTGTA
>CAZSSS010000388.1:0-2342 GCA_964609255.1 uncultured Rhodobacterales bacterium | reverse complement strand
AATATCCGCGCCATCTTTTTGCATTTCTTTGGCGGCAAACACCGGGTTTTTATGGGCCCCCCCGTCTGAAAAACTATCCGGTGTTACATTCAAAATTCCCATAATGCTTGGGGTATCCATTGATATGCCGCAAATATCTGCCCGCGCAGCAGTCAGCCGGTTTCGGATTTTTTCAGGCAATTCTGAGGCCGGAATTATGCGTGACATCCCCCGCCGCGCCAGATGTTCCACACGATCAAACCATAGTAACCCGCCAGCAACCGGCAGCGCGTCCTTTGGCCGTGCAGCATCGGTTTGAACAAGGGGTCTGAAATAATCGCTCACCTAGATTTCCATTTTATTGAACATCCGATGGAGCCGATTTGCCGCTCAGGGCCTTTGCCGGTTTGGGCCACGATTTTCATTGCATCATATAATTCCCGCGTGGCGTCCATTGGGCTTGGGTTTCGTCCGGATGCGTCCAATCGCCCGCGAAACTGTAATTCCAGATCAGCATTGAACCCAAAGAAATCCGGTGTGCAGACCGCGCCATATGTTTTGGCAATATCCTGAGTTTCATCATGCAGATATGGAAATGAAAACCCGTTTTGGCTTGCAAAAATAGCCATATTTTCAAAACTGTCAGCAGGGTATTCTGCCGCGTCATTGGCACATATTGCGGCCACACCAAACCCCATTTCCTGCAACGCCTTGCCCTCTCGGACAAGTTTTTGCGTGATCGAAATAACATAAGGGCAATGGTTGCAGATGAACATCAGCATCAGGCCTTTTGGCCCTGCCAAATCGTGCAAGCCATAAGTTTTTCCGTCAGTCGCTGGCAGTGAAAAATCAACCGCTTTCCAGCCAAAATCACATAGAGGCGGCGATGCGGCCATGTTATTCTCCGACCAAATCAAGGGGTGTTTTTGCTGAAAATACAGGCAAATTGCTGCATTCTGGTAATTCTTGCGGGCCGATAACAACCAGTTTGCTGGCCAGAAATTCCGCGGCCAGCCAACTTGCCAAACCGCAGGGGTCTTGGTTGGCTGGCGGGTCAATTGCATCCAACACGATGCGCGAGGGCGCCCAGACCGAAAGCTGGCCATGCTTCAGCGCCCAGTCCAGTTCGGTGCGGCTGTCAACAACAACACAGCGTTTGTCCCGCCCCGCCAAAACCCAGGCGTTTTGTTCAATGGCCAACAGGTCTATGCGGCGTTGGGCCATCGATGCGGGAGACTTTGGCAGCGCAAGCCCGGCGGCCGCAACGCAAATAATTGCTGGCAGTTTATGCGCGGCGATTGCGTCGAGCCATTGCCCAAGTTGATCGCCGTTCAGCACCGAATTGGCCAGAAAAACCACCAGAGGGTGGGGCGTGTCATCAACCGGGTTGGAGATTTCAACCCGGTGCAACGGTTGCGCCGCGTCATTCCGGCTGCGCACAATTTCAACGCCCAATGTTCCGGGGATACGGTCCAGTTTTTCTATGCGCACAAAAACACGAACCGCCCGCATGTCTTCCAGAATGCGTTCCGCCACCCGTTCCGCCAGTGTTTCCAGCAAATTGATGCGCTCACTTGCCAATTGCAATTCAATTGCTTCGGTGATGGTGTCGTATGAAATAACTTTGTCCACGTCGTCATCTTGGGCCGCATTGTGGCGGCTAACCTCCAGCACGACATTGATGCGAATGCGCTGTTGCACACCGCGTTCCGATTGAAATGCGCCGATTTCAACGTCGCGTTCGTAATCACGCACCGAAATCCGGTCGAGCGGGTCTTTTCCCGCTGTCGCCACTGCGCGCGCGTTGGGCGAGTCAAAAGCCATTGCCGTTTCGTCCATATTTATTCCCCTTTTATCATCCGCATAATATCACAGCCCATCTGGCAAGCAAGCCAGACCAAAGCGACCATTTGCCCACCTAAATTCTGCCTTATTGAAAGGTTAACACTGCTATGCGATAATTCCGCCCACTAAGTTATGGAGACCAATATTGAAAAATTTGCTAAAGGCCAGAGTTGTTTTTCTTCTATTTGTCATTGTTTTTAGCGCCTCACAAGCCGCAGCATCGTGCAATGCAGCCTTGTCTGGCAGTCAATTTGACCGGCAGATCAATCAGGGCCGCATTAATCAAAATGTATTTAATGCTGCGGTGCTGCATTATACCAATCAAATTCGGTGTCGCCGTGGGTTGCGTGCCTTTACCACAACCCGCGATGTGTTTGGTGCGGCGTCGGTTCAGGCCCGCAACATGGCTTCAACCCGCACTTACAGCCATAATGTCAATGTGCGCGGTGCCCGTGATCTTCGGGAACGTATGCATTCACAAAACGCCAATTTTCGCAGCGCGGCTGAAAATATCGCCA
>CAZSSS010000387.1:0-2343 GCA_964609255.1 uncultured Rhodobacterales bacterium | reverse complement strand
CAGCCCTTGTAAAAGCCAGCGCATCATCCGGTGACATGGTCGTTTTTCTGGGCGCAGGAACAATAACAAACTGGGCCAACGCGTTGCCCGGTTCACTGGCATGAGCGCGCTGATTTATGCTTGTGCTTGGGCGATCTCTGCCAATGTGATTGCCATGATCCCTTTTAATCCGGTCTTCCGTCTGCATTGGTTTTTGGCACGCATTCTGGTGTTATGCCTGCCATTTGTTATTTGGCGGGTTGGTGTTATGCATGGGCTTGGCTGGCAACTGGCGGCGCTGGCTGTCGCTGTTTTTCAGCTCCGCTTGATGCTTAATCATATGGGCAAACAATTTCTGGAATTTGTCAGGAGATCAAGATGAATAGTATCATTTTGGCGGTAAAGACGGGGTTTTCCAACAATATACTTGTGTTATTTACCGTGTTTATACTGCCGCTTATCCTTGGTTCAGGCGTGTTTTTCTTTCTTGCGCGCAGGGCGCACTGGCTTGTTCCGATGGGCGTTTGGGCGGGGGCGGCTATTTTCTGGGCCAGCACATCGCGCCTAAAGGATAGCATGATGGGGCAGGTTATCGACTGGTCCACGGATGCAGGATATGCAGCGATTGTTGTTGTGCCGCTGTTTCTGGTTGGCGGTCTGATCGGAGGTTTGGCTGGCCTGCTGCCCAAACGAAAACCATCATCAACAGCTAAGGGCAAAACAGATAATGACGCGTAATTCATTGCCCGATTTGCCCGAGGTTCAGGGGCGATATACCCAAAACCACGATATGTCCGGGTTAAGCTGGCTTAAAACCGGCGGTCCGGCAGACCTGTTATTCCAACCGGCACATATGGCTGACCTTGCCAAATTCCTGAAGGCATTACCGGAAAATATTGCTGCTTTGCCGATTGGCGTTTGTTCCAACCTGATCATCCGTGACGGCGGTATCCGGGGCGTTGTCATCCGGCTGGGCCGTGAATTTAACGGGTTTGAGGTTTTGACAAACGGTAATATCAGGGTCGGCGCATCAATGCTTGGCGCACATGCGGCCCGCAAAGCTGCTGACGCGGGCATTGATATTGCATTCTTACGCACAATTCCGGGGTCAATTGGCGGGGCAATCAAGATGAATGCGGGTTGCTATGGCGTGTATCTGGCGGATGTATTTGTGTCCGCGACTGCGGTCAAAAGAAATGGGGAAATTGTTACATTGCGGCCAGCTGATCTGGCTTTTGGGTATCGTCATTCCGCGATTGAGGATGATACGGTCATCACGCAACCTGTGCTGTCCGGCCCTTTGGCCTCGCCCGAAATCATCCACAAAAAGATGGAGGACGCGCTGGCACACCGCGCAAAAACCCAGCCCGTCAAAGACCGGTCTTGTGGGTCGACTTTTCGTAACCCTGCGGGGTTTTCATCAACCGGGCGGGATGATGATGTCCACGATCTGAAGGCATGGAAAGTCATTGACGATGCGGGGTTGCGTGGTGAAAAACTGGGCGGCGCACAAATGTCTCCGATGCACCCGAATTTTTTGGTAAACACCGGCGGCGCCAGTTCCAAAGATATTGAGGAGCTGGGAGAATTTGTGCGAAAAAGGGTCTATGAAAAGTCTGGAATTACGTTAGAATGGGAAATCAGGCGTGTTGGCGAATTTGCTGACACATAAAACGGCACCCATCTAAGCCATAAGGCATCGGGGTCGAAAATTTGAGGCGGTAGCATGTTGAGCAGTTCAACAAACCGCATCGCAGTGCTAAAAGGTGGCCCCTCAGCGGAACGGGATGTTTCGCTTGATTCCGGGGTTGCATGCGCGCAGGCGTTGCGGGACAGCGGGTATGACGTGGTTGAAATCGACGCTGATGTCGATTTGGCCGCGCGGTTGCTTTCTGAAAAACCGGACGCGGTTTTCAACGCTCTGCACGGGCGTTGGGGCGAAGACGGCTGCGTTCAGGGTTTGTTGGAGTGGTTGAAAATACCCTATACCCATTCCGGTGTCTTGGCCTCCGCGCTGGCAATGGACAAGGATCGCAGCAAAACCGCCTATCGCGGTGCGGGTCTGCCTGTTGTCAACAGTGTGTTAACCAGCGCCGCTGCTGCCGCTGCTGCGCATCCGATGCCGCCGCCCTATGTGGTAAAACCAAACAATGAGGGTTCATCGATTGGTATTTATTTTGTTGACATCAATGCCAACGGACCAGCAAAGCTGGCTGACGATATGCCCGAACCCGTGATGGTCGAAGAATTTATTCCGGGCCGTGAATTGACGGTCGCCGTGCTGGGGGATCGTGCTTTGTCGGTCACGGATATTTTGTCAAAGGGTTGGTATGATTATCATGCGAAATACACAATCGGCGGATC
>CAZSSS010000386.1:0-2345 GCA_964609255.1 uncultured Rhodobacterales bacterium | reverse complement strand
TGGAGGCCCTGCTGGTTGGCAAAGCCTCGCAGCGGCTGGCAACATGGGTTTATGACCAGAATGAATCCAAGGACCGGCACCCGTTGATGATGGTTGTTGTTACGCGTGTGATGATGCCCATGGCAATACTGGTTGGCGTGTTTATCTTTCTGCGCGGGCATAATCAGCCCGGCGGCGGGTTTATTGCGGGGCTTGTCATCGCGATTGCGTTGTTGATGCAATATATGGCCAGCGGGTTTTCCTGGGCGCAGGAACGCCAGCGCATGGAATATCATTCCATGATCGGCATGGGGGTTCTGGTTGCGGCGCTGACAGGGGCCGGCGCATGGCTGGCGGGGCGGCCTTTCCTGACCAGCGCTTTTGGTTATATTGACTGGCCCTATCTTGAGAAATTCGAATGGGCAACAGCAGCGCTGTTTGATCTGGGCGTTTTTCTGACGGTTGTTGGCGCGGTCATGCTGACGCTTTACAGTTTCTCGCGTATTGCGCGGCGTGCGGGTGTCACCGTAAATGTTGAGGCAATGGATTTTGATCCAAGCGCTGAGCCGGAGGACGATTGATGGAAATACTTGTTGCCAGTGCTATTGGTGTTCTGAGCGCGGCCGGGGTTTACCTGATCCTGCGGCTTCGGGCGTTTCCGGTTATTCTGGGCACGGCGATGCTGTCTTATGCGGTGAATGTATTCCTGTTTGCCACGGGCCGACTTGTGGTAAATGCTCCGCCCATTCTGAACCATGATTTGCAAGTTTATACTGATCCATTGCCCCAAGCACTGGTGCTGACGGCGATTGTTATCTCGTTTGGCATGACGGCGGTTGTGGTGATGATTGCGCTTGGCGCGTATTTGGAAACTGGCGATGATGCGATCGACATAGAGGCCGACACATGAACCATTGGATCATCGCGCCGGTTGTGCTGCCTGCCATGCTGGCCCCGTTTATCGCGTGGGTAATGCGCCATGATATGGCTTTGTCGCGGATGTTCTCGGTTGCGGGAACCGTGGCGCTGGTCGGGGTTGCTGTTGGTCTGGTAATGACCGCCAGCAGTGGCGGGATTGAGGTTTACAAACTGGGTAACTGGGATGCGCCTTTTGGCATTGTGCTGGTGCTGGACCGGCTGTCGGCGATGATGGTCTTGATCACATCATTTTTGGCGCTGATGGTCCTGGTTTATGCGATCTCCAGCGGTTGGGATCGTCGGGGGCGTCATTTCCATGCGTTGTTTTTGTTTCAGCTTATGGGGGTTAACGGCGCGTTTCTAACGGGGGATGCGTTTAATCTGTTTGTCTTTTTTGAGGTGCTGTTGATTGCATCATACGGGCTGATGATTTTTGGCGGAGGCGGCATGCGTTTACGCGCCGGTTTGCAATATGTGGTGATGAACCTTGCGGGGTCAACCTTGTTCCTGATCGCGCTTGGCACAATTTACGCGGTGACAGGTACGCTGAATATTGCTGATCTGGCAGTTAAAACCCGCGAATTACCGCTTGAGGATGTCGCCCTGATACGGGTCTCTGCCATGCTGTTGATGATTGTTTTTGCCGTTAAGGCGGCGTTGTTTCCGGTGCAATTCTGGCTGCCGGGCACCTATGCCAATGCGCCAGCACCGGTGGCTGCGCTGTTTTCGATTATGACCAAGGTCGGGGCTTATGCGATTTTGCGGTTCTTCACCATTTTGTTTGGGCCGGATGTGGCGGCAACCGGAACATTGGCGGCTGACTGGTTAATGCCTGCGGCCCTGATAACCCTGATTATTGGCGCATCCGGTGTGCTGGCGGCAAAACGCCTTATGCCCCAAGCCGCGTTTGCGGTGCTGGCGTCGATGGGCACGGTAATGGTTGCTATTTCGCTGTTCACCCCGGCGGCCATTATGGCGGCGCTATATTATATTATTCATTCGACCTTTGCCGCAGCGGCGCTGTTTTTAATTGCTGATCTAATCATAACACGACGAGGCAACGACCACTTGGTTAGCGCGCCGGTTATGGGGCAAAACGGGTTGATCGCCGCGCTGTTTTTTACAGCCGCAATTGCGCTGGCCGGCATGCCGCCGCTTAGCGGATTTTTGGGCAAACTGCTGGTGCTGGACGCCGCGCAGTCAAGCGCGCAAATGGTGTGGATCTGGGCAATTATTCTGGTATCGTCGCTGATGATGGTGGTTGGTTTTGCCCGTGCAGGCAGTTTGATATTCTGGAATACCCAAGCCAATGAAACACCGATTTCAGCATCAAACCTGCCCATCGCGGCGGCGATGTTGCCGCTTGCCGGGATGGTTCTGCTGGCGGTGTTTGCCGGGCCGGTTACCGAATTCACCCAAGCCGCCGCCGCGCAGCTTTTCGCGCCCGA
>CAZSSS010000385.1:0-2351 GCA_964609255.1 uncultured Rhodobacterales bacterium | reverse complement strand
GACGCAATCGATACTGTGATAGAGACCACCGACATAATAAAGGTTTCAATGACCATTTCAGGGGAATATCTGGGTGAAAACCGCGATGATTTCTATGTGAAAATCCCGGTGCGGGAGGGGAAATGCCCGAACCTTAACAGTGTCAATCAATATGACATTTTTTTGCCGCATCCGATGAAGGAATGGCGGGCAGAAAATATTGTGATATTTGCGACAGGTGTTAAGCCACGGATTGTTGTAACATATGCTTGGAAAGGCGAAGGCGACGCACCGTTTGAGGATTTTGATTTTGAACTCGCATGCCGTGTTTTCATTGGCATGCCATATGAAAATTATGCTGATAAACTGGCAGAACTGGACAACCCACGGATCGAAATCCAGGCTAAACAAATTTATGGAATTTCAATTGCAAATTTTTCACGCGGGTATGGTCAACAGTTTGATACTATTGGCACTGCATGTGTTGAACAGGGTGAACAAATTGATTTGTGATCGCATATATAAGGGACAAAAAAGTGAATAAATTCATCAAAATATTTATAGGGCTGGTGGTCATTGCCGCCATCGCGCGGTTCTTTTTCCCGCCCTTAACCGAATTGGGATATGCCAACCCGTCAGAGGGGGTGACCTTGCAGGTGATGTTTGACAAACATGGCGGCGTGGACCCGTTGCCGATATATATTGAGGCCGCAGACATAATTGATGCGGCCCTTTACGGGCAGGAGGTTTGTGATTCATTGGTGGCCGATCTGGCGGCGGGAAAAGTGCCGCTTGAGGGGATAAACCCTGCGGGCGCGATCGAGGTAATATTTGTATCCGGCGGGCGGTATTTTTATCGCTGGATGGGGCAGGAAACGGTTTCGTTTAATTATACTGCTGAGGGATGCGTGGCGAATGGCTAATCTTCCTTATATGTTGAAACACCGGCGTTTTCCGGGGCGGCTGCACGGGTCTGACCTGCAATTTACCATCCGGCGGGCCTCACCCAGGGGGGTTACGCCGCTAAAAGCGCGTGAGCGGTTCAAGGATCGCAAACCGATTGATAAACGCGCTGATGCCACGTTTATGGCGGCATTATGGACACATTTTGGCGAGGAACCGTTTGAGCGCGGCAATCTGGATGCCGGACGGCTGAACTGGCTGTTCGGGCGCGAAGTTATCGCGGCAACCGACCCGTTTGATCATGCCCATTATGAGGCAATGCTGAAAATCAACCCAACCAAAGCTTTGGCCAGTTTTCCCGAAATGATGGACGAGATCGCACAATGACCTGTCTGAATTGGCGAAAATCCGCGAAAAGCGCGGCATTTCTGACCTTAAGCACAAAAACCGCTAGAATAACCGGCCAATTCAGTGCAGTGTCTGTGCATAGTCAAACAGGAGACAGAAGATGCAAAAGAAATTTATCGCCGCTGTATTGTCAGTGTTTATCGTTACCGCATGTGCAACCCCCGAAGAAACCATCGCGCTTGGCGCTGCGGCCGGTGCTGGTGTTGCTTTGGCCACGGGTGGCAATGTTGCAACCGGTGCGCTTATTGGTGGCGGCGTTGCGTTGGCTTGCGAAGCAACCAACACCTGCTAATGCAGTCATAAACCGGCCATCTGGCCAGAATATTCAAGGGGCGTTGCACGGTTGTGCGACGTCCCTTTTTTCGTTTCAAAGGGGCCTTGCCTGATGTTCAAGAAAATTCTGATCGCCAATCGTGGTGAAATTGCGTGCCGCGTTATCAAAACCGCGCGGCGCATGGGCATTAAAACCGTGGCGGTTTATTCCGATGCTGACCGGAACGCGCTGCATGTAAAAATGGCCGATGAAGCCGTGCATATCGGGCCGCCGCCTGCCAACCAGTCCTATATTGTCATTGATAAAATCATGGCGGCAACCAAGGAAACCGGCGCAGAGGCCGTTCATCCGGGTTATGGTTTCCTGTCGGAAAACCCCAAATTTGCCGAGGCGCTGGAGGCCGCTGGCGTGGCCTTTATCGGGCCTCCGGTTGGCGCCATTCAGATGATGGGCGACAAAATCACAAGCAAAAAACTGGCTGAGGAATCCGGTGTTTCCACCGTTCCGGGCCATATGGGGTTGATCGAGGACGCGGACGAAGCGGTGACGATTTCCAATCAGGTCGGGTATCCGGTGATGATCAAAGCCAGCGCTGGTGGCGGTGGCAAAGGCATGCGGATTGCGTGGAATGATGCTGAGGCGCGTGAGGGGTTTCAAAGCTCTAAAAACGAGGCAGCGGCCAGTTTTGGCGATGACCGGATATTTATTGAGAAATTCATCACCCAGCCGCGCCATATTGAAATTCAGGTGTTGGGCGACAAGCACGGTAATTGCATTTATTTGCATG